>CAXTSA010000095.1:0-8308 GCA_964246755.1 uncultured Acidobacteriaceae bacterium | reverse complement strand
GGGCGTTAGGCGCCTTGGCGGGGCGCAAAACGCGCCGCGCGAGCTGCCCGACCTTCGCACGGACGAGTACAACTTTTCGCTTCTCGAAGAGGCAAGCCTGGACCCGCGCGACCTGTGCGCCGCGCTGCCCCGCGCCGCCGTGGCTGCCGGCGCCGTGCTGCGCGAAGGGCTTTCGGTCGTCTCTGTCCGGCATCTGGACGCTCAAGTAGAGGTCGAGCTCGACGGCGGAGAGGTTCTCACGGCCGACCGGTTCCTCCTCGCCGGCGGCGCCTGGTCCGGCCAGCTGGCGCCCCTGCCCGTAGCCCCGCGCAAGGGGCAAATGATCGAGGTAACCCTCGACGGACCCACTCTGCCACTGGTCCTTCGCACGCCGGAGCTCTACCTGGTGCCGCGCGGCGACCGCCGCGTCGCCATCGGCGCAACCGTCGAGCATGCCGGCTTCGATCGCTCCGTGGATCAGGATGCCGGCGAGCGCCTGTGGAGGGAGGCCGCCGCGCTGTGGCCGCCCGTGCTCCAGGGCTGCATCACCGCTCGCTGGACCGGCCTTCGCCCCGGATTTCGAGAAGGTGTCACCGACACCCTCCCGGTCATCGGGCCCTTCCAACCCCGCATCTGGGCAGCGACCGCGCACTTCCGCAACGGCATCCTGCTGGCACCGGGCACAGCCCGCGTTCTTCGGCAGCTTCTGTGCGGCGATGCACCCGCCGTAGCCCTCGAAGCCTTCTCGCCGAAACGCTTTGCGCAATCGCAGGCGAGCGCCCCGTCGCAAGAGGCTTTCGCGCGCTCCTGAACCCCCTTCGCCCAAAAAGAAACTGCTTTTTTCAGACGAGCCAATCCGGGAAAACGCCCGCTTGCCCGCGGTCGGGTACCGTGACAACCCTTTCGCCGCTAGGCTATAACGTAGGTCTGGGATGCACGCGAGCCCGGCTCAGTCGGGCGACTCCCAGCAGTCAAACATTCCACCTGCGGCCCACACCCGTGGTCTGGAACAGCACAGGAGAGACATGGCAACTGCCGTAGCGGGAAAAGGGCTGGAAGGCATCGTCGCCGCGAACTCGGGCGTCTGCTGGATCGATGGGCAGGCCGGCGTGCTCGCCTACCGCGGCATCGATATCCACGAGCTCGCCGAGCGCTCCACGTTTGAGGAAACCGCCTACCTGCTCTGGCATGGCAAGCTGCCCTCGGCAACGGAGCTGGCCGCCTTCTCCAAGACTCTCGCCGAAGCCCGCGAGCTCCCCGCGCCCATCGTCGAGTTGATGAAGGCCTTCCCACGCCAGGCCACGCCCATGGAGGTGCTGCGCACCGCGGTCTCCGCCCTCTCTTTTTACGACCCGGACGAGAAAGCCGTCGACCACCGCAGCAATCTCCGCAAAGCCTTCGCCCTCACCGCGCAGGTCCCGATGATCGTCGCCGCCTGGGATCGCATCCGCAACGGGCAGGACGTCGTTCCGGCCGACAAATCTCTCTCCCACGCCGGCAACTTCGTCTGGATGCTACGCGGCGAAAAGCCTTCCGAAACCGCCACGAAAACCTTTGACGTCGCGCTGATCCTCCACGCCGACCACGAGCTCAACGCCTCCACCTTCGCCGCCCGCGTCATCGCCGCGACACTCGCGGACATGCACTCGGCCGTGACCGGCGCCATCGGCGCGCTCAAGGGGCCTCTGCACGGCGGCGCCAATGAGGCGGTCATGCATATGCTCTTTGCCATCGACAAGGCCGGCGCCGACCCGGTCGAGCACGTCCGGCAAATGCTCGCCGACAAGAAGAAAATCTCCGGCTTCGGCCATCGCGTATACCAGACCGAAGACCCGCGCGCAACGCACCTGCGCCGCATGTCGGAGCAGCTCGGCAAGGCTGACGGCAACCCGAAGTGGTTCGATATGTCCCGCGCTATCGAGCTCTACATCAAGGGAGAGAAAAAGCTCAACGCGAACGTCGACTTCTACTCCGCTTCGACCTACACCACGCTCGGCATCCCCATCGACCTCTTCACGCCGATCTTCGCCGTCAGCCGCATCGCCGGCTGGGCCGCGCACGTCATCGAGCAGCTCGACGACAACCGCCTCATCCGCCCCCGCGCGGAGTACACCGGGCCGGAGTACCCGGCGCCTTACGTGCCTTTGGAGAATCGCTAAGGCCCCCTGCGCGGCTTGCGGGCCACTTCGTGGCGGGTCTTTGTTGTCTACGCGCAGCCGGATGACATGGCCCTCCGGTTGGCCGGGATCGGCAATGTCAATCCCGACCAACGGGAGAGTCGCCTCTGCAATCGGTGCAAGCACCACGCAAAAAGGCACGAAGTGACCGCCAGCTGCACGCCGCACCATCGAAGGCGCTGCAGGCGGTTTGTTATTTCCGGCTGGCCGGCGGAATAATTCCGTTCATGCGCAGGTACTCGACCATCTGCCCATAGTGATCATTCGCGTGCACCATCGCATACGCTGCGGTCCCGGCACGCGTGCCCCCTTTGCCGTCCATATCGGTAAACGCGTTCGCCGGCGTAATCGTCGCGATCGCCGTGTGCGCGTACTTGTACGAGTCCTTCAGCGCCGCCAGGATCTCGTCGCGGCTGTTCAGCTTGTCCAGCTCCGCCCGGCTCTTCCCGCCCGGAACATTGAACGAGTGAAACATGCCGTAGTTCGCCGAAGCCAGGTGCTTGACCTGCGCGGAAAACGTTTTTACCCCGTCATAGGTGCCCATGCTGCTCGAAGGCGCAAAGTTGAATTTGTCGGCCGGCATGGCCTCTGCCGCATCCACGATCTCCTTCTCCTCGCTCGAAAGCAGCTTGTCGAAAACCTGTGAGGGAGCGACCGCCGCGCCCGATCCGGTTTTGCCGCCAGGCATGTTCATGGAGCCCATGCCCTGGGCCAGCAGACTGCCCGGGAAAACCAGGCTACAGGCCGGCAGCGCCAGGCCGGCGGCAAGTGCAACTGTTTTGAACGAAACGCGTACGTGCATAGGTCAAATATCTCCTTAGGGTAAATGGCATCCGCTACAAGCCTTGCCAGCCTAGCAGAAGCGCGCCACCTCACGCGGCGTAAACTTGAAGAAGCCGTGCAGCGCATTTACATGGACGCGAACGCCACCACGCCTCTGCTCCCCGAGGTTTTCGAGGCGATGCGCCCGTACCTCATGGGCAGCTTCGGCAACGCGTCCTCCATCCACCACTTCGGCCAGCAGGCCCGCATGGCAGTTGAGGAGGCTCGCGAGGAAGTCGCCGCCGCGCTCGGCGCCCGCGCAACCGAGATCGTCTTCACCGGCGGAGCGACTGAAAGCGACAACCTGGCCCTGTTCGGCATCCTCGCGAAGGCGCTTGATGCGGGCGAGCCCGTCCACCTGATCACCACCGCCATCGAACACCACGCCATCCTGCACGCGGCCGAGGCGCTGGAGAAACGCGGCGCCCTCGTCACCTACCTCCCCGTTTCGAGCCAGGGCCTTATCGATCCGGACGACGTGCGCCGCGCCCTGCGCCCCGAGACCGGGCTGATCAGCGTTATGCTGGCCAACAACGAAACCGGCGCCATCCAGCCCATCGCCGAAGTCGCGAAGATCGCAGCCGAAGCCGGCGTCCGGCTCCACACCGACGCAGTCCAGGCCGTCGGCAAATTGCCGGTTCACGTCAAGACCCTGGGCGTCGACCTGCTCAGTCTCTCCGGCCACAAGCTGCATGGCCCCCAAGGCGTCGGCGCCCTCTGGGTACGGCGCGGCACCCCCTTGCAGCCGCTGCTGTACGGCGGCGCGCATGAGCGGCAGCGCCGCGCCGGAACCGAAAACCTCGCCGGGCTGGTCGGCCTGGGCGCGGCCGTCCGGCTCAGCCAACAGGCGCTCGTCGACGGCACGGTGGCCCACGTGGCCGAGCTGCGCGACCGCCTGGAGCAGGGCTTGCTCGAGCGCGTCGACGAGTGCGGCGTAAACGGGCCCACCGCCCCCGGCTCACGCCTGCCCAACACCACGAATCTCTGGTTCGACCACCTGGAAGGCGAGGCGCTGGTTATCGCACTCGACCTGAAAGGCCTCGCACTCTCGGGCGGCTCGGCCTGCGCTTCCGGCGCCACCGAGCCCTCGCACGTGCTCACCGCCATGGGCCTCAGCGCGCACCGCGCCCGCGCCAGCCTCCGCTTCTCGCTTACCCGCCTCACCACCGAGGAGGAGGTCGATCGCGCGCTCGAGCTCGTCCCCTCCGCGGTCGCCCGCCTGCGTGAGCTCAGCCCCGTTTACAAGCGCATTCCATCCGAGGCCCACCACTCGGCTCTAACCCGTTGAACACGCGCACCGGTCCTCCATCCCATCGCACAGCGCCACCGCGTCTTTTGACCGATCCGCACATCTAACTAAAAAGAGGAAATGACAAACATGCCAAGGTTGAAAGCAGCTCTCGTGCTTTCCCTGGCGACTCTGTGCGCGTCCGCCTTCGGGCAAAACGCAAACCCAGCCGGACCAGGGACAGTTAACTACGTGGAAGGCCAGGTTTCGCTTGCAGGCCAGGCTCTGAACTCCCACTCCGTCGGCTCCACCGAGCTCCAGCAAGGCCAGGTACTCTCCACCGGCAATGGCAAAGCAGAGCTCCTTCTCTCCCCGGGTGTCTTCCTGCGTCTCGATGACAACAGCGCTGTCCAGATGGTCTCCCCCAACCTGACCAACACCGTGGTCGCGCTCGATCATGGACGCGCCGACGTTGAGGTAGACCAGCTCTATAAGCAGAACCACATCCTCATCGACCAGAAAGACGGGCAGAGCCTGCTGCTGAAAGGCGGCCTGTACGAGTTCGACGCGAACGGCAACTCCATGCGCGTTTTCGACGGCAAAGCCGCAGTGTATGAAGGAGCGGCGAACGGGGAGAACGAGGCAGGAAACGGATCGCAAAACACACTTCCCAGCGAGAAACCGGTAGACGTCAAAGGCGGCCACGAACTGGCGCTCACAGGCGAACTCACGAAACCCGCGAGCTTCGACAAGAAGCAGTCGCAGGATGACCTCTACAACTGGAGCAGCCTGCGCTCGCAGTACCTGGGCGAGGCGAACGTGAACCTCGCCTCGGAGTACGCGGGGCCGGGCGGCTTCAACCCGGGCTGGTACTGGGATACAGGCCTGTACGGGTACACCTGGCTCCCGGGTGAGGGCGCCTTCCTCAACCCGTTCGGCTTCGGCTTCTACTCGCCCTACTACCTCTACGGCGGCGGCCCGTTCCTTGGGCGCGGCTACGGCTACGGCGGCTATGGCTACGGACGACCGGTCTACGGCGGCGGAAGATTTGCGGGTGGCTACAATCACGGCGGCCCGGTCGCCCGCTCCTTCGCCGGAAGCGGCTCCCATGGCGGTGCGGCCGGCGGAGGCGGCTTCCACGGAGGTGCTGTCGGCGGAGGTGGTTTCCACGGCGGAGGTGGCGGTCATCGCTGAAGCGATCGGCGGGCGACGACTCTTTCGCCACCTTTTGGATACGACCCGCCATTCGCGCGATACTAGGAGCACGATGCCGGAGCAGCACAACAACACGGTCGCGGTCGCGATGTCTGGCGGGGTCGACTCCTCCGTCGTCGCGGCCATGCTGAAAGCTCAAGGCTACGACCTTATCGGCCTCACGCTGCAGCTCTGGAACCAGCGTCGTCTCGCCGGCAAGGAAGGCATGCCGGAGCAGGTGCAAGGCCGCTGCTGCTCCCTCGACGACGTGTATGACGCGCGCCGCGTCGCCGAAACGCTCGGGCTCCCCTACTACGTCGTCAACGAGCAGGCGCGGTTCGAGCGCGACGTTGTGCGGCCCTTTGTCGACGAGTACCTGGCCGGGCGCACCCCGATACCTTGCTCGTTGTGCAATAACCACCTCAAGTTCGACCAGCTGCTGCTCACCGCGCGTCAGATCGGCGCCGACCGCATCGCAACCGGCCACTACGCCCGCAACCACTATGACGCCGAGCGCGGCCGCTGGATTTTGAGCCGTCCAGCCGACCGGTCTAAAGATCAGACGTACTTTCTTTTCGGCCTTACCCAGGAGCAACTCAGCCGGACGCTCTTCCCTCTCGGCGGCTACACCAAGCCGCAAGTCCGCGCGCTCGCGGCCGAGCACGGTCTCGCCCTTGCGCAAAAGCCCGACTCTCAGGAAATCTGCTTCATCCCCGGCGGCGACTACAAACGCTTCCTCGAGGCATATCTTGAAGAGCAGGACGAAGCGATGCCGGAAACTGCCGGCGCCCTTGTGTCACCGGGAGGCGAGACCCTCGGCTCGCACGCAGGTATTCACCACTTCACGGTCGGCCAACGCAAGGGATTGGGACTCTCCAGTACGAACCCGCTTTACGTCCTCAGCATCGATGCCGCATCCAGCAACGTCACGGTGGGCACGGAAGCCGACCTCCTTCGGAAGCGATTCCGCGCCCGCCGCCTTAACTGGATCGGCATCGAATCACCCAACAATCCAACTCGGGTGGAAGCTAAAATCCGCCACCGTCATGAGCCCGCCGCCGCCACCCTCACCCTGATAGCCCCGGACGAAGTGGAAGTGGCTTTCGACGAACCGCAGCGCGCGGTAACACCCGGGCAGTCTGCCGTCTTCTACAGCGGAGACGAGGTGGTAGGCGGAGGATGGATCGTCTGACCCGGCTCCCTCAGGTCGTCCTGTTCGACTACGAAGCCCTCGGCGGAATACACGGAGCCATTTGTCCCCGCAACATGCGTCCTCGACCCATGCGCCTGCGACGCGGTCCCCTTGGCAAAAAGCGTATCCAGTCCAACGCGGATGCCGTGCAGCACACTCCCCACCTTGCGAACCGGCTTAGCCACACCGGACTGCACCGTGGAACCGGCATGCGCGATACTTCCCAGCACCGCTGAAACCATGTCATCTACCTTGGCTGCTTGAACGCGGGTCTTATCCACCACATCATCCACTGTCGTGTTGACATGCTTGGTCTGGTTGCGCACCGTTGACGTGATCTCCACCAATTGACTGGAAATCGTCTTCACCTTAGGCGTGACATCCTGCACAATGCTGCGGACATCTCCGACGATCGGCATCGTCTTCGCCTTGACGTCCTCCGTGATCTTCAGGATCTTCTTGAGCGCGGCCGAAACCACAACGAACAAGCCGATAAACACCGCGGCCTGGATCACGATGCTGGCAACAACGGCGATCGTGCATATCAACAACAACGTGTGCGATGACTGCGTGAGTTCCATGGTCGGGTCTCTCGGAAATACGGACTAGGTCTGCGAATTGCGAATGCCCGCTAGTGTGGTGATTCGACAGTGTGCTTACAAAGGTGTCACGCTGAGGAAGCGAAGGACCTGATTTTCCGCAACGATAGGGCACAACCCAACCCTCGAATACGAAAGCGAACTTCAGAGGCAACACACCAACTTGCAACTTAGGGCGGGTCTTCGGAGATCCCCGCCCCCTTTCTGCGCCCCTGCTTAGCTGGAATGGCCGCCGTTTGGAATAAGGTCTTCCCGCGGCACTGCCGGCACCATCGTTTCGTTGTATGCCTGCTTGCCTGCTTCGTAGGATGCCGCGAGCTTTCCTTTCTGCTCCGCAACTGCCTGGCGGCCCTGGTTGTAGGCGTCGTTGATCTTCTGCCGGCCTGTCTCTACCGCATCCTTGCCACGATCGACGTATCCGCTTACCTGGCTCTTGCCCACATTGGCGTACTGGTTCGCCTGTTCCTTACCCCGGGACACATACTGTGCAGCCTGGCTCTTGCCGCGCTCCACATAGTCGCCGGCCACCCGTGTCGCCTCGCGCGAACGTTGCTTTACGTAATCAGTCGAACCGAGCGCGCCCGAGATCAAGTCCTCCCGCGTCTCCTGCCCAGGTCGGGGAGCATACAATACCCCGAGCAGCGACCCCAACCCAAGACCTGCCAAAAACCAGCTGAATGCACTTCCACCACGAGAATCGTAGGACATGGGTATTCCTCCTAAAAACTGGAACTGCTGTGTTCTGCTCTGCCCGCAAGGGAAGCGCAAACACGAAGCGAGTATCCCCGAGGTAGATGCATTTCCCGCG
This sequence comes from uncultured Acidobacteriaceae bacterium, assembly GCA_964246755.1. Taxonomy (GTDB): domain Bacteria; phylum Acidobacteriota; class Terriglobia; order Terriglobales; family Acidobacteriaceae; genus EB88. Next base: position 309 of record CAXTSA010000095.1, on the reverse strand, counting down.
ATCCGTGCTGTACCGGCGATCTCCGGCGCGCCTCCCCGTCCAGGGGAATCTCTGCTTCAGTCTCAGCGCTGCTAAGCAAGCCCCTTTCGTTGCGTGCGAACTTCAAGGAGGGCCATCCTGAGCAACGGGGCTGTGCCCCAACAGCAAACCTGCCTTTCGCTTGATCCACGCGCAAAAACAGGCCCTTTGTCGCTTCACCCCTCAGGATGATCATCTTGCTAAGCGCAAACCGGGAAATGAGCAACTGCGTACACCTTTAAAGAAGCGGAAGCGCTTGCTCCAAAGGACCCGTCTTCTTCACTCCCGGAT
>CAXTSA010000094.1:0-9415 GCA_964246755.1 uncultured Acidobacteriaceae bacterium | reverse complement strand
CCGCTGTGAATGCCGGGCGGAGGACTTAATCAGAGTGTCCTTAAGGATGACCAGCGGCCCTGTCAATGGAATGCTGGCGAGTACGCAGTCTTAACCATCCCTGGCGAGGAATGAAAGCCCACTGAAGCACAGTTGATCGAACGCCCTGTGTTGAACGGTAAAGACTTAGTTCGACAATCGATCCAGCGCCGTATGCCTCTTCCCTTCCATCGGAGCATTAGCCCTCATAAACGCCGCTGTCGGAAGGTGGGCGGCCTGCGCCGCTCTCCTGCCGGATTACTTTGTAGTGGGCATCAAGTCGCCATCGACGCGGAAGTTTGCACCCGTGATAAAGTCAGCCAGTAGACTGGAGAAAAACGCGACCATGTTCGCGATGTCTGCTGTAGAACCAATCTTGCCAACGGGCAAGCGCGTCTGTTGTACGTAAAACTGCCTTCTAACCCGCGCTTCTCGGAACCCCCGGCCGCAGCAGCCTGGACACCCTCGCCACTCGATTCGACAATCCTGGAAACGTCCAGCCCCACCCCACGAAGCATAAGGCCGGCGTAGAGCCCTTGACACAAAGCCCAATCGGCCGGGCTCAGCTCGCAGGCGTTCACACGCACTCCAATGTTGTTCTGACGCGCAGCTGGAAGTTTAGCTTTTCTAAACGGAGCACATCGTCCGACTTGACGTACTCGTGAAAGCGAAGCATTCCAGTCCTGATTGGCGTCTGTTCAGCGGTGTTCATAAATTTCTCCCAGAGGGCCGGATCCACAGTCGTTCACTTTGCGCCATTCCAGAATTGACTGTGACGATGCTCGTACGTCGGGCCTGCAAAGAGGATCAGGTTCTGATCCGGGTCCGAGATGACAAAGGTTCTAGCGTTCCATGGCGCTTTCTTCAATGCTTGATAGAACGAAATGCCAACACCCTGGTATTTCAAGAATAGCCGCTTGATCGCTTATGGTTGCAATCGTTGTGGAAGCGGAGAGCAGCCCCTCGTTGTTGCGAACATCGCCAGCGAACACAGGCTCGGAAACCAGATGTAGATTCACTCGCGCGCGATCGCGACTAAGTTTCTCCTAAAGCGGCGGATCGCCATAGACGAACTTCACTGTGAAGCCGATTTCTCCGTGTAAAAGTCGCAGGACTGTTGGACGTTCCAACGAAGAGCTGCGCCTCAATGGAAGCGAAAATAGGACGGGACGGTGACTGCTTAAGTGTATCGCTCGTCGCATCTGCTCCCTATATGAGCGCCTGCCATCCGTCGAACCCCTCCAACCGCGCAACAAGCTCCTGAGCATCTACGAGCTTGAGCTTGATTCCAGTATTTACACGTCTTCAAGGTCCTCAGAAATGTGCTTCTGTAAACTTGAAGCCGGCGACACCTCGGAGCAGCTCGGGCCGGATGCGTGGTGCGAACGCAACTATGTGGACTGATCAAGTCCGGACTGCCTAGGGCAAGCGCAGTCCACGCGTAGTTTGCATGTGGTGTTCCCACTTCCTCTTCAGTTCACCGAGACCTAAGCCATAAACTTCGTCGAGAAACTCAGCCCCAAGGATGCGGTCCGTTCTGAAATGCCGGAAGTCCTTGCGTAGTTCACACCAGGCTGCAAGTAAGCGGACCGTTTCTGCATACCCGAGGATCACGGGCCAGATCACTCGCTCTGTTTCTGTCCCGTCCTCGCTGCGGTAGCAAATCCGGAGCTTACGCCCGTGGCGAATCCACGAACGTGTTTTTGCAAGGTCGAGGCCGTCCACGGTCGAGACATTATTTGCTGGTGTTCCAAGGGTGGGCTCCGTGATGAACATGCGAAGTCGCTGCGGGACGGCGGAGGAAATCTTGGAAAGCAGATCCCGCGCTGCACCGGCCAGTGCGGGATCTCCCCGTTCTGCGACCCACTGTGCTCCCAGAACAGCCGCCTCAAGTTCATCCGGGGTCAGCATCAGCGGAGGCATGTCGTACTGCCGGTCCAGGATGTAACCTACGCCGGCTTCGCCTCGGATCGGCACCCCCCGGCCGATCAGGTCCGTGACATCCCGGTAGATGGAACGCACAGAGATCTTTAACTCCACGGAAATCTTCTCGGCGGTGATGGGCCGCCGAGAGCGTCGCAGTATCTGGATGATCTGAAAAAGACGGTCTGCTCGGCGCATGGCGAACACTGCTGACACTACGTTGTCAGGAGGCTCCTTCTACTGTGGTCTTGTTGCCTTCCAAGCGACAGAAAGCGGACATCATGAATCTGGTCTCAATGCGCATCATTACAGACAACGTGGAGCAACTGGTGAGCTTCTACGAGGGTATCAGCGGCCTGCCCGCAACACGGCACACCCCGGACTTCGCGGAGTTGACGACGCCCGCCGGTACGCTTGCCATCGGCAGCACACGCACCATGGCGTTGTTTGGTGGGAACGTGGCACAACCGGCGACGAACCGCAGCGTGATCATCGAGTTTCTCGTTGAGGACGTGGACAAAGAGTTCGAACGCATAAGGGAATTCACTGGCGAGTTTGTGCAGGAACCAACCACCATGCCATGGGGCAATCGCTCCCTGCTCTTTCGTGATCCCGATGGCAACCTGATCAACTACTTCACCCCGGTCACTCCAGAGGCGATTAAGAAGTTTAGAGGCTGACATTAGGAGCCCCACCACCCAATGCACGCCTTAGCCAAGGCCACCCGAGTGATTTGGTGTCGGTGGGTGCCAGCCAATGCATTGGGTTCGATGCGTCAGCGTCGTTCGTTTTACATGACGCGCTAACGAGACTTGCTGATGGTGAGCACTGTGTAAGCCCGCCTACCATTTGCTATACAGCGTACATGCCTACTGGGGCGTCCAGTGGGGGTGGCTCGTAAACAGGCCTCCCAGGTAGCCGAGCTGGTAGACGAGAAAGCTTCCAAAGCAGACGCTGACACAGCCGGAAGCCACACCTAGATAACGGCTCACCTGCGGCAGCTTATCGCCTGCGTACACCAGCGGCAGGGATATGGCTGCGGTCATGCACATCATGCCCAACATGGTGCCGACGCCGAAGATGACGAGATAGGTCACGGCCCAAAACGGATTGTGGACGGTCGAAAGCACAAGCAGCGCGACCGCGGCAGAACCGGCAAGCCCGTGCACCAGGCCAATGCCGAGGGGGCGCAGGCACTGGTACAGCCCGTAGGGGGCAGCTCTCTCGAGCAGGCGAGCACCTCGCCTCGGTGCGGTCTGCTCTGGGACCGCTTGCAGCGCCGTCATTAAGGACGTGTTGTTGCCCGGCGTGAGGCGCGCAGCGATTTTGCCCATCACGCCGGTCAAATTCAGCACGCCGAGCAGGATGAGCATCAGTGCGACGCTGAATTCCATGGAAAGGCCGATCCGCGGTGGGATGGTGATCCCGCACAGGATGATGAGGCAGCCGACGATCGAGATCGTGAGCGTGTGGCCGAGGCCCCAGAGTGTGCCGATCAGTGCGGCCCCGCGCACGCTGCGCTGTTTGGTCACGATCGTCGAGATGGCGACCACGTGGTCTGCGTCGGTGGAGTGGCGAATACCGAGCACCAGGCCAAGGCCGGCGACAAACAGGGCCGGACCGAGGCTTGCCTGGGAAAAGCTGTGCGCGGAGAGACCTGTCGTCGCGAACGCGCGGACCGCGATCGCCGCGCCCAGGATCGTCATGAACGCGGCGGAGGCGACCGGGAGCCAGCGCCTGGTGATCGGCCCGTCGATCTGGAGTCGGCTCATGAAGCGTCGCGCATACACCATCAGCAGCCCGAAGCCGATCAGCACCGCGGCCAGGCCTACGCTGAACGCAGTGATGAGAAAAAAGCCGAAGCCGACGCGGTGCAGCGCAAAGGCGCTGAGCAGGACGACCAGCGCGGCGGGGCATGGAATGATGCCGCCCGTGATGCCGAGGGTAAACAGCTGCGCGAGCGAGACTGTCTTTGGCGCGCCTGCCTGCGGAGCGATACGTGCTTCCGCATCTCGCGACTTTTTCGACGAAAACCAGTGGCCGTGCATCTGGCCTGCGGCATGGGTGTGTTCCATATCGAGCCCGGTCCAGCGGCGCAGAAACATATAGCCGCCCAACGCTGCGATCGTGAGGCCGGAAAGCACGCCCAGCCAGGGATAGAGCTGCTCCGGCAGGATGTAGCGCGAGGCATAGAGTGTGATAGCGCCTAACGCGAACACGCTCGCGGTATGCGCGGCAGTGACGATGAGACCGAGCAGCATCGCATGGCGCGCGGTACCTCGGGAGCCGACCAGGTAGGCTGCAACGATCGTTTTACCGTGCCCGGGCTCAAGTGCATGCAAGGCGCCGAGACCCATCGAAATGAAGGCTGCCGCGAAGAGAAACCACAGGCTGAGGTGCTCGGTCGTGATCAGCTCGGTGAAGGCATTGCGCGCGGTTCCCTGGCGGTTGGCCGTGATGTGCATGGGCGCGGCGGGAGCAGAGGGGGACGCGGTCACGGGCGCCGTCGGATACAGAGCAGCGCGGGTGCGCACCGCGGCCCGCGGGTCTTTTTGAGGGGCGGCTGCAAGCGAAGGCGCCGGAGCCGACCTGTGTCGCGATTGGACGACAGCAGCCGGGATGTGAGTCGCAGTCACGATCGCCGGCGCGGCGGGCAGGTTGAAGTGCGCTGAGGCAGCCAGATCCTGCGGCGCGCTGTTCAGCATGTCCGTCGGATAGTTGCTCAGCTCTGCGCTGCGGTCCGCGCGGGGCGCAGAACTGGTCAGGGCAAAGGCATGCGGGCCGGTGACGACGATCTCTTTCCAGCCCGCATGCCCGGGGTAGTTGTTGTCGACATACGCGAGATCGGCCGCGTTTGCGCCGGCGGCACGCGGGTACTCAGCATGGAACACGTAGCCCAGCTTCATCGTGGGCAGGCCACCTGCGCCAGGCGGAAAAACCACACCGCTCGAAACCGTGTGCAGGGGCAGCACCGCGCCGTCGACGCGCAGGCTGAGGCCGCGTTCGAGCTCCTCGCCGCGCATCGCGACGAACGACGAGGTCGTGGCCGCGTCGCCTGGGGTGACATCGTAATGCTGCAGCTCCTGGTAGGTCGGGATCTCGGCCAGGTCGATGAAGTACTCGAGCCGAATCCCGTCTTTCTCGAGCGTGATCTTCGAGTAGTGGTTCACGCTGAAGTTGCCCATCGGATGCGCGAAGCAGACCCGCAGCGGAGCCAGCGTGAGCAAGAGCAGCGCGAAAAGAAGAGCGCGTTTACTGCGCATGGCGAGTCTCCGGGCTGCGTGCGGCAAGCGCCTCTCCCCTGTGCGCACCGCTGTGCAGTGCGCTGAGCTCGCCGGCCGCGGTCGCCGCATACAGCACGCTGAAGTGAGGGTTGATTTCGATTGCGGCGGCGAGCTGTTTTTGCGCCTCCGCCTCGCGCCCGAGTTTGGCTGCGATCATGCCCGCGTGGAACAGCAGCATGGTATCTTGCGTGTTGAGGCGTAGGGCATGGGTCATCGCCTCGTTCGCCTCTGTGTACTTGCCGTTCTTGTACAGCGCCCAGGCCAGCGCATCCCAGGTGTAAACGTCGCCGCGCACCTCAAATTCCTTGCGGGCCAGCTCCAGCGCCTCGGCCAAGTTCCGGTCGTGGTCCGCATAGAACAGCGCCAGGTCGCGGTTGTGCAGCACCTGGTTGATATGGCCCAGTCGTCCGATGTATTCGACCAGCTTGTACTGCTTTTCGGCCTCGGCCGTGTCGCCGGTTTGCGCGTAAATGTCACCGAGCTCCGCGACATAAATCGGCATCGGCACCACAGCGATCGCGCTCTGATACAGCGTGATGGCCTGCGCATATCTCCCTTGGCTCGCACGCACTTTGCCGAGACCGGCCAGCGCCCGGTAGTCGCCGGGGTACACGGTCAGCGCGGTCAGGTAGGCGTCGGCCGCGGCCTGGACGTGCCCGGCCTGGTAGTGGAACTCGCCCAGCTCGAAGTAGAGCCACGCCAGGTTTTCGCCCGGCAGATGCGCCTGGATCCCTTCGCCAACCGCGGTCTCCATCTCGCGGATCGCGCCGCCGGTGTCGCCGGAGATAAACTTCAGGTAAGCCGTGCGGGTCTGCTGGGCATAGCTCTTGCCCGCCTCGGGCTGGCTACCGCCGGGCTCGAGGCGTGAGTAGGCGATGCTCGCTTTTTCATACTCGCCCATGTCGGCGTACGCATCACCAACAATGGCGAAGGCGGACAGGTCGCCCGAGCCGAGCGCGAGCGCGCGCTCGGCGTAATCGAGCGCGTCCGAGAAGCGGTGCTCGCCCATCGAGACCTCGGCCATGGCCGCGGAGAGGTCGGTGCTGACCAGGTCAAGCGACTTGGTCAGCGCCTGCTCGGCGAGCTGGTAATCCTCCACATCGCCGCTCTCACGCGCTCGCTGGAAGAACCCCGCGCCCAGGCCCGCATACGCGGTCGCATCGCTGGGACGTGCCGTGACCTGCTGTTGCATCTTCTTGATGGCGCGTGCGGTTCCGGTGGGTCGCGGTACCAGCAGCGAGGTCGGCAGGCTGCCGGTGTCCCTGGTCTCCTCGAGCGGAATCGTGGGTGCGGTCGTGGGCGGCGCGGGCGCGGAGGCCTGCGCGGCCTGAGGCGACGCCACTGCGGCGACCATGCCCGTCGGCGTGCCCGTTTGCCCGCGTGCTTCAGCCGCGTGGAGTTGGGCAAGGTTTGCAGCCGTCACGGGGTAACCTGGAAACAGGGCTTCGGCGCGCCGGAGCGCCTGAGCGGCGGCAGCGGTCTGGCCCGCGCCTAGCTCAACCTCCGCGATCGTGTTCGCGATCGCGGCAAGCTCTTCGGGCTCAATCTGCGGCGTCTCCCCGAAGGCCTGGTTCAGGAGATCGAGCGCGCCCGGCGCGTCGCCGTAGTGCACGCGCAGCTTCGCCGCGAGCAGCAGCCCGGGCACATTATTGGGCCGCATATTGAGCATCCACTGCGTCGAGCTCTCGGCTTCTCCGTAGTTGCCGAGCGCGAGATCGGCTTCTGCGATGTAGCCGTACACCGTCACGTCATCGGGTACTTTTTTGTGCAGTTCACGCGCTTTCGCGAGCGCCTGTGGGAATTGCTCTCGCCCGAGCAGCAGCGCAACGCCCGTTTTCCCGAGCTGAAAATCGCCCGGCGCCAGATGCAATCCCGTGTCGAGCGCAGTTTCGGCGTTGCTGTAATACACAGGGTCCGCGGTCTCTCGCGCGCGCCGGATATAGGCCAGTGCCAGGTCGTTGTAAGTCTGCGCGCGCTTCGGGTCAGCGGCAATCTGATGCTGGGCCGCCGCGATGCCCTGCTCAGCAGGCGTCGGAGCGGTTGCAGCGGCGGCAGGGCTGCTCGGCAAGCCACTGGCGCTGCCAAGCGCAACGCTCAGAAACAAAGCACCCGAGAATGAAGCGCCGAGAAAGGAAGCACCGAGAGGAAACTTGTTCATTGTGTCGCCTTTTGTAACGACGTCTGTGTCCATTGGATTTGATCCCACGCCCGATTGAACCGCCAAGGCTCTTCGCGAAAGGCCGGTAAGCGCAGTCGCGAAGAGTACTCAGGGGAGCAGCGTCGCGTTACTGCACAGGGCAGGTCGCGTTGCCGCCTTGGTCTGCCGGCGCGGCCGCGTTGGCGTTCGCGCTGCCGAGCGAAGGCTGCGTCCCGCAACCGGTCTCGGACGGGTCTACGTGGCGGCTGTCGCGGCCGCTGTAGGCGTAGTGCACGTAGGGGAAGGTTTCCTGCGTCGGTACATCCGGAGCATTTACGCCATCGCCGATCGCATTGTTCGGGAAGACGTTGAACTTCGGGTTGAGAACGCCGCCGCCCACCACACGGGCCACGATGTCAGTGACGTCATCGGTACGCCGACGCCCGTTCGGGTAGCCTGCCATGTCGCCGGCCAGAACGCCCATGCGCTTGCGCGCCTGGAGCGGGGTCGGCGGTACGCCGGTGTTGAGGCGCAGCAGATCGGCAGGAGGACCGGCCGGTGTGCCGGGAGCTGCAATCGGCGCCGCGTAGGTGTAAATGATCGAGAGATCCGTCCGCGGCGGAGGGGGAATGTTAATGCCGTAGATAGCGTTGAAGATACGGGGAACCGTCGGGTCGAGCGCGAACGGCGCGAACTGGGCGTCGTCCTTCGGCTGGCTCATGCTCCAGTAGTCCTTGTAGCCGGTGCCGATCAGCAGTTCGTTGATCAGCGGGTTGGCAAGGCGCTGCACCTGGTAAAAGTTGCCCCCCTGGATTGCCGTATCAGGCGACCGCCGGATAGTGAACTGCGGCCGCGAGGTGGTTGCCCACGAGCCGATGGTGGCCTTGGGATCGGTCGCAGGATGCTTCTGGCCATCGCTGGTAAGCATGGCGATCGGCACTTCGATCACGATCGTGTTGACGTTGAAGCCCGAAAGCGAATCGGGCGCGATGTTGGTGTGGTCGTCCGCATCCTGCGAGGCGCTGAGCACGCCCGGTACGCCCGAACCGGGATTGGCCCGGAAGTTGAAGCTGTCGAACGCCGCGCCCAGGTCAATAAAGAAGGGGTCGGCGACGGTGCCCGCGAAAACACGGACGTCACCCGAACTGCTGCCGCCGTTCAGGCTGTAGATACCCTGCTGCGCCAGTGCGGCGTAGTTGGGCATGGTGCGCGGGCCAATGTTGCTCGGAACCGCGTAGAGCGCGCTGCCGCTCCCGCCGGTAAGCTGCGTCGAGTGCCCGTTCTTCACCATGGTGACGGTGTAGTTCTGGCGTACACCCAAGCCCGCTGCACCCGGCCCGTCGAGCGATGTGACGGCGGGCGGAACGACCTGTGTGCCGGGGGCGATCGGCGCCGGCGAGTTCTTCGGCGCGTTCAGCCCGGATCCGGCGCCCGCGGCCGAGGCAAAGAGACTCGGCGCACGGTATTCCGTGTTAAAGCGGAACTGGAACGTTACGTTCGCGGTCGCGCTGTAGGTGTTATCGACCTTGATTTCATACAGAACGTTGGGGTCGAAAGGGAAATAGTTCGGACCGTTGCTCGGCTCCAGAAACGGGTCGACATTCATGACGAAGGTGACGCGATCCGGATGGTCGTAGCTCACAAAGGCGTAAAAGTCGGTGATATCGGCTGGGTGATCGAGGGCGGTAATGGGCGCTTCACGATGGCTTGATGCGAAGGACGCGGGTAATGGCGTCAGACACAGCATGCCGAGTGCGAGCGCAAGCGAAGTGGTGCGTTTGAACATGGCTTGTCTCCCGTACGTGCGGTTACTGGTGAACACAATGCCGAATCGAGCAAAGCGGGGGCAAAACTTGCTGACCTGGACATGTACGAAACGAATACTACCGTCACGGTGTAGCTCTGCGACAGTAAAAAATAGGTCTAAATATTTGGACTCGAGAGAGCTAGCAAATCACCGTGAACTTACATAACGTCTCTAGCAGGTCACTTGGATTCATGCATAGTACAGATTTCATTCACTGGCCCAGATCGATCAGGTATTCATCACACT
>CAXTSA010000093.1:9020-9441 GCA_964246755.1 uncultured Acidobacteriaceae bacterium | reverse complement strand
CCGGGCCAGGTTGCGCGCAAACGGCAGGCGACCCCTACAGGTGAGCCGGAAGGTGACCCGCCTCCGGGGGCGTCTTCAACCGGCACCCCTGATATCGCTTTAACCACAACGCGCGCACGCGCAGGGACCGGATCTAAGGGTCCGACCAGGGTCATCGGCAACGTGCCCGTGTACCGGTCCGCTGCGGTTGCGCCCTCCTCCGGCAAGCTCGCCCTGGTCACAGGGGTGCGCCACTGGTCTACCGCGAGCTATACCCGGATCGCGATTGATATCGAGGACGGCCCCGAGCAGGAGGTGCCGTTTGAAGCGTCGCGCGTTTCGGACCCCGATCGCATCTTCTTCGACCTGCACGGGGCGAAGCTCGCCCGGGAGCTTGCCGGCAAAGCCGTAACCGTCACGGATGGGGGATTTCTCGAGCGCA
>CAXTSA010000093.1:0-9008 GCA_964246755.1 uncultured Acidobacteriaceae bacterium | reverse complement strand
CGGGCGACGTCGTGCGGGTTGTGCTCGATGTCAGCGATATCAGCGACTACTCGGCATTCTGGCTGCCAAACCCTTCGCGGCTCATTATCGATATCCATGGTCGTCCGGCAGGCGCCCCGCCGCCTGTTTTTGCCAACAATTCGTCAGCGCCGGCGCAGAAGCCGGCTCAGAAGCAGGAAGAACAGGACCAGGAAACATCCGCGCGGCCGCAGCCCGCCCAACAGGCAGCCGCGCCTGCTCCGCACACCCCTGCTTCCAGCGATTCCGCCGCCGGAACGCCGACGCCACGGTTTGCGCGTGCCGCAGCGCCGGGCGTCTTCGTTTCCGAGACAGCGACGCCAGGAGCGGCCACAAGCGCGGCAGCGAGCGCCCAGACCGGCGCCGTCGCGGGGACCAAACCCCGCGCCGGCGACTCCGTCGCTGCGATTGCGGCCCTGAGCCAACAGCCATCGCGAGTACGGGCCACGAAAACGCCGACCACGGCACCGGTCGCCGCCGTCACAGACTCCGCCGCAAGCCCGCCGGCTGCCTCGGCCAACACCCGGTCTGGGCGTCACAGTGCCGCTGTCGCGGATGGTGCCGCGCTCCTCCCACCGACCAGAACCGCGCCAGAGATAGCTGCGCGCGCCGCCGAGCCCGACTCGACCGGAGGCCGCTCCATGGTGCGGGCCCTGGGGCTCAAGATCAATCGCATCGTTGTCGACGCCGGCCACGGCGGCCACGACTCGGGCACCCTGGGGCCAGGCGGCCTTGAGGAAAAGGACGTGGTGCTCGACGTAGCGCTGCGCCTGGGCAAACTGCTGAAGCAAAGGCTCGGGGCCGACGTGACTTACACCCGCGACGACGATACGTTTATCCCGCTGGAAACGCGCACCGCGATCGCGAACAAAGCGCAGGCGGACCTGTTTATCTCCGTGCACGCTAACTCGAGCCCGGACGCGAGCGCGCGCGGAGTCGAGACGTACTATCTCAACTTCACCACTTCGGCCGATGCGCTGGAGGTCGCGGCGCGCGAGAACGCGGTGTCCGATGCGTCCATCCATCAACTTTCGGACCTCGTCAAGAAAATCACTCTGCAGGACAAGATCGCTGAGTCGCGGGAGTTCGCCGCGGATGTGGAAGGCAGCCTTTATCAGGGGCTGGAGACGGGCAATGCGGGCCTGAAAGACCGCGGCGTGAAGAAAGCTCCGTTTGTGGTGCTGATCGGCGCGAACATGCCGTCGATCCTCGCGGAGATCTCGTTCCTCACCAATCCCGAGGACGCAACGCAACTGCGGGAAGAGGCCTATCGGCAGCGCATTGCGGAGAGCCTGTACAAAGGCGTAGCAAAGTACGTCCGAAGCCTGAGCGGCGCAAGGTTGGAAGAAAGCGCGGCGGCGCATTGACGCGAAGCTGACGAGAACCGAGCAAGCGCCCGCTTGAACCATGCTTCCTACCCGGCTCGCGCGCGACAGATCCGCCGCGAGGCGGAAATCGGACAACGCGACGCGGACGCCCGGTGCATGGGTTGGTGTAGGCTCAGAATTACGGTGAGCGGCAATTTTCTTCGCAAATCCTCGTGTTTCCTGCTGTTGGCAGCCTTCATGCCGTTGCCACTCTCTGTGCGCGCACAATTGAGGCAGGATGGGGCTGGGCCAGTCCCCCCTGGCCACCATGGGCCTTCCGGCCAGGCAAGCGCCCCAGGGACGAAGCCGGCGCACGAGCAGCCGCTACTGCCGCCTGACTTCGCCGGCGAACCGCGCGAGGGCAACATCGTCATCCAGCCGTCACCTGCCGGCGTGGATCCCTCCCATCTGGCCGTGCTTAAGGAAAATGGCCTGGTGGAGACCGCCACGGCGCGCTATCGGGGTTCCGGGCCGGCTGACTGGACGATCCAGGTGTTGCGTTTTGGTGACGCCACCGGCGCTTACAGCGCATTCACGTTTTATCGCGGCCCCGCCATGCGGCCGGAGCCGGTCGGTGAAAACGCTGCCGCCAACCCGAGCGTTTTCCTCGCCCGCAGGGATGCGAGCCTAGTCGTGGTGAGTGGGGCCGGGGTGGGCGAGGGCGCTCCCGGAGACGCAACCCGCCTGGAGGCTGCTATGCCGGGTCTGCTGCAGTCCTTGCCCAGGCTGGGCGGACCGGAAGCCGTGGCGCCGTCGTTGCCGGGCTTGATGCCGACGGCCGGACTGGAGAACGAGACGCTGCATTACGCGATCGGGCCGGCGAGCTACAACGGCCCGCTGCCTGTTTCCTCGATCGATTTCAAGCGGGACGCGGAAGTGGCTACGGCACTGTACCGCTTGCATTCCGGAGGCACGGCAACGCTCACGCTGCTGATGCTGCCCACGCCCCAGATCGCCGGCGCCGCGCTGCGCACCGTCGCTGCCCTGCCGGACGGGGCGATGCACGTTGCGACCCGGCGCACTGGCCCACTTGTTGGTATCGTCAGCGGTGCGGGCGTTTCGAAGGCGGAGGCCGACCGGCTACTCGGGCAAATTCGGTATGTCTCGGACCTGACGCTCGATCAACCGCAGGGTTACACCAGCGAAGTGGCGAAAGCGGCAAAGCTGCTCGTCGGCATCGCATGGCTCACGGCTCTGCTCGCGCTGGCCGCCCTGGTGGTGGCCGTTTTTCTAGGCGTGGGTCGTGTTCTGGTGCGGCGTCTGCGAGGCAAGCCGGACTCTTCCCTCAACGACGACGATTTCATCAGCCTGAAGCTGTGACGGCGTTCGCGGCCAGCCATGTGGCCCCCAAGCAATTTTCAACTTCATTCGTGAATGCCTCAATCATGGTGCAGGCTAGTCGTTAAGCCGATCAAAACAGGTCGGTTGCACCTCGAGGCCCGTGTCCGGCTCTAGCGGAGCACGGGTGTAAAACGATCAAATAAAATCTCGTAAGTGATAGATATTAAGAGAGTTGAGCTCACACGTGATTTGCCTTGACACCCCGAAACGGGCCCCATATTCTGCTGCCAGAAAGTTCGGGTGGCTTTGCCTCCATCTGGAACTATTCTCCCTAAGGGAAAGGCCGTTCCGTTGCCGGGCGGTCTTTCCCATCTTCCCCGGTCGCTACCGCCGGCGAGGCGCCCACGGCGCACGGCCCGGGCGTTGTTTGAGGCTTGGGCCTTTACCTGGAAAGACCTCACCGGTAAAATCAAGCAGGCTTGCGCTGCCGCTCTATCAAGGCGGCAATCCGCGCGATACAAGCCGACGTAGCTCAGTTGGTAGAGCAGCTGATTCGTAATCAGCAGGTCACCGGTTCAAGTCCGGTCGTCGGCTCCACATCTCCTGCACAACTGTCCTCGCCTTCAATTTCGGACCTGTTATCCACGACATTTTCGCGATGGCGTCACCGCGCAGCGGGGCAGCATGCCATAATCGCCGCAGAGCAAGGACTCACTTGCATACGTGCATGGAGGAGCCCCCAAACGTGAGCGACTACTTCCGTAAAGATGTGCTCCGTATCTTCGGCTTGCGTGAGCAGCAACTCCGCATCTGGGAGCGGAATGGATTGCTGGCCTGCGCTGAAAGTTACAGCTTCCAGGACCTTGGGCAAGTGCGCAAGCTGCGCGAACTCGGCGCTCAGCGCATCTCCTCGGGCAGCATCCGGGATGCGATCCGTGCCATGCGTGCCGTCTCCGGCCTGTCCGATCCGCTACTCCAGGCTGGCCTCGACGTTTGGAGCAGCGGCTCACGCAGGTTGATCTTTCGCCATTGCGGAGCCGTAATGGAGCCCATTGCCGGGCAGTATCTGCTGGACTTTGCCGGCACGGGCAAGCCTGCTGTGGCGGCGCTTTCCGTCCCGGCCACTACCGCGCGGGAACGGGATGCGGAAACGGCGCGCCTGTTCACCAAAGCGGTGTACGCGGAGGAGGCCGGCCGCATTGAAGAGGCCCTGGGACACTATGAAGCCGTGTTGGAGATCGCTCCCGGCCACCCCGCCTCGGCTATCAATCTGGGCACTATCTTCTACGGTCGTCGCGACTACACGCGCGCCGAGCAGTTTTATCGAATGGCGACGGAGAGCGACGGGGAGTACGCGCTCGCATTCTTTGATCTGGGCAATGTGCTGGACGAGTTGAAGCGCATGCCGGACGCGATCGCCGCCTACCGTCGAGCGGTCGCGCTGCAACCGAAGTACGCCGACGCGCACTACAACCTCGCGCTCGCCCTCGAGCGTAACGGGCAACGCCGGTCGGCTCTGCGCCACTGGACCACGTACCTGCGGCTTGACGGCAGCGGCCCGTGGGCGAGCCATGCCCGCACACAACTTCGCAAGACCCTGGGCGTGATCGGCATGGGGCTTGTACAAGGAAGCGGCGCGAGACATCGGCCATCCGCGGAGCCTTCGATGCTGCGGGTTGTGTAAAGCCAACTCCGATAGCTCTGACGGGCCTCCCTGCTCTAAGTTGTGACGGTCAAATGGTAGGCGAGGCAGGGATCGAACCTGCAACCCCCGGCTTAGAAGGCCGGTGCTCTATCCGATTGAGCTACTCGCCCCTGTTTCCTTCTGGCTGCTTCTGCTTCGCGGCCTGCGTGAAAGCGTCCAGGAGTGCCCTTGCTGCCTGGCTCCAAGCGGTCCGCGCCGCTTTCTCATGCGGGCCGAAGCCGACCGCGTACAGGGTCCACCCGAACGTGTCTCGATCATACAATCGAGCTGCCCTGATCACGATTTCGGCACAGCACAGCGGCAGATCTTTGTCGCGGAGTTCGCCTGCCGCTTCTCGCGCGACCCGCTCGAAATCATCGAAGGAGCCGAAGCGATCGGCTTCGATCGCGACGAGATCGAGGTAGCTGCCGAGCCCCGCGGAGGTCTGCTCGGAGCCTGCCTCGGCGATCTCAGGGTCTGCTTCGTCCCGATGGACAGCGAAGACGTCGACCTTGGACGTCCGGGTCACAGCATTGTTCGCGTGTGCGAGCAAGTCCTGCAGTTCCGGGTAGGCCTGGACCTCCGGCAGAGCGAAGGAAAGAGTCGCTGCCGGAGCGGGTGAAGGAACGGACGCGTATAGATCGACCCAGCCGTCCCAGGGCAGCACGATCCAGGGGCTTTCCGGGCCGACGTCCACCGTCCAGTCAGCGATCAAGCGCTGGCCCCGAGTCCAGACACAAGCCAGCGGGCGATGGTCTCCTCCGCCCAGCGGCCATCGTCCTGCCCGCCAGGCTGGGAGAGAAATGCGCAGTGTCCCCCATGCTGCGTTTCCACATAGAGCACCTCCGGGTTGCCGAGCAAAGCATCGCGTGTGCCGGGGAGCGTGCGGATAAACGGGTCGTCGGCGGAGTGCAGAATCAGCGTCGGCACATCGAGCGCGGCCGCGAAACGCGAGGAGCGCACCTGTTCGTAGTAATCGTCCGCGTCGCGGAAGCCTCCGAAGCGGGCAACGATCTCGCCATCAAACTCGCGCAAGGTCCGGATCCGCCGGTACACGCCCTCTGCTTCGAGAGCCGCGTAGAGCGCAGGAAACAGTTGCGCTTTCCATCGCAGGCGGCGCTTCATGGCCCGCAGAAAGCGGCGCTCGTAGAAGCGGTTGGAAGGCAGGTGCAGGGCGGCCGAGGACGGCGCGAGGTCGAGCAGCGGCGAAACGCCGACAACGGCGCGCAGGGCCCGGTTGCGTTGCCCCGGCGCAAGCAGGGATTGCTCGCCCGCGTAGCGCAGGACCAGATTGCCGCCCATGGAGTAGCCAACCAGCGCAATCCGTTCAAGCCCCAACGCAACCAGCGCTTCGACGACAGCAAGGACGTCTTCCGAGCGGCCCGAGTGGTAGATCGTCGGGGAAAGCGCGTCGGAGCCGCCGCACGAACGCATGTTCATGCGCACGACATTCGAGCCCGCGGCCCAGAGGCGGACCGTGTTCCCCAGGATGTAACCCGAGCTTGCCGAGCCTTCCAGGCCATGCACCAGGACCACGGTGAGGCGTGTGTGACGCCGCGGCTGCCAGTGACAGAGACACAGCACGGAACTCTCGGGCACATCGACGCGAGTCCCGTCGGGCTGCTTGAGGGTGTGGGCGCCTTCTACAGGCACAACGAGCTCCTCCACGGGCGAAGGCACGCTCCCCATGCGGCGCCGGTAGTTGCCCACCACTGTTTGGGCGTGGCCGTTGCGCAGCCATCGAGGAGGGAGGAAAGGGGAGAGCCATTCGGCCTGGCCGGTCGCGGTCTGCTCGAGTCGGGGCATGTGGGTGTTCCGGCTCACCCTCGAAGCTCCGGGGCGATCTCCGACAGCACCTGGGCGGCGCGCAGAGGGCCGTCCGGCGCCTCCTCATGCATGAAGAACGCGTACACGTCGGCGCCGTCCCGCGCCAGCTCGGAGAAGTGCTCCGCCAGTGCCGTGAGCTCCTCTGGCCTGTACCGCGAGCGCCGCAGCCGGAACACGCGCAGGTCTGGCACCAAGGCGAGGTCAGGAGAGCGAAGCGCATCGCTTTCCGCCGCGCACAGCGCCGCACTCTCTTTCGCAAGTACGTCATAGATCGGTTCAGAAAACCAGGAAGTGTCGCGGAACTCCCACGCCGTCCTGAACCCGAGGTGGGCGGTATCGGCCAGGAACGACTCGAGCAGGAAAGCGTCGGCTTTAAAGCTGGGCGGAAGCTGAAAAAGCACCGGCCCCAGCCGGCCGGCTTTGGCGATCGGTTCGAGCGCGTTGCGTAGCGCTTCGAGCGTCTCCGCTGCGGCCCGCAGTTTGCGAGCATGCGTGATGCGCTGCGGCGCCTTGAAAGCGAAGCGGAAATGAGGAGGAGTTTGCGCGAGCCAGTTTGCGCAAACGGCCGCAGTGGGGAGCGCACGAAATGTGTAGTTCACCTCAACCGCATTCAGGCTCGCGGCATAGGCTTCGAGCAGCTTTTTGAGGGGTGTTTTGGCGGGGTAGAAGCCTGGCCGCCAGCTCCCATAGGCCCATCCGGAGCAGCCAATTCGTACTCTACCGGCCATGCGATGTGTCAGGTGGGGCGGCTAGCGGGGATTGAACCCGCGACATCCGGATCCACAGACCGGCGTTCTGCCACTGAACTATAGCCGCCATACAAGCTCCGATTGTAGCATTGAGTCACATCCTATCGGGCGGTTGGCGCAATCACAGGCGTCTGAGGAAGCGCGGATGCATCTACTTTCACCAAGACCCTCGCGGAGGAACCCAACGGAGCCGTTTGCGGCTCCTCAGGTGAAGAAAGGCGCGTATGCCACCCTATCGCGAGATCCCGAACGGTCACCAGCCGGGAAGACCAGAGTTGCTGCCGCCGGCACAAGCAAGCCTGCGCGGACGCATCGGCTCCGGGCTGTTCTCGGACAGCAATCTTGACCACCTCTCACATCTGCTCGACGACTGCTTTGTGCTGCCCGGAACCCGCATCCGCTTCGGCCTGGACGGGCTGATCGGCCTGGTTCCGATCGCCGGCGATGTTTTAGCGGGCGTGCTTTCCTCACTGATTGTCGTCGCGGCCTGGTCTCGCGGCGCGCCTCCTGTGCTGCTGGCGCGCATGCTGGCAAATCTTGCCCTCGACGTAAGCATCGGGATCATTCCGTTCTTTGGAGATGCCTTCGACATAGCCTGGAAAGCGAACCGGCGCAACTACGCTTTGCTCTCCCGCCATGTCGCCGAGCCGGGCCGCCATCGTTGGACCGACTGGGCATTTCTGCTGGTCCTGGCCGGGGCGTTGTTCGCGATATTCGCTCTGCCTCTCCTGTTGCTGGGTTACCTGCTGGCCCTGCTTGTACACCATGATTGAGGGGCGCGGTGCAGGGCGTAGCGAAGGGCCATGCCAGCCGATTTGCCGCGTACCAGACGGGGTACAATCAGGAGCAGTCGGGGCGTAGCGCAGCCTGGTAGCGCATCTGCTTTGGGAGCAGAGGGTCGGGGGTTCGAATCCCTCCGCCCCGACCATACTTCTCTGACGATTTCCAGGCAAGTGCACCTGCCTTGCTCTCGCCGCCCACGCGTCACTCCGTCGAGCCGTGCCTCACCGTGTGCGTAGGTCGCCGCGATCCTCCGCGATCGGGGAGACGAGCGTCACTCTAGGGAATCTCTGATTAAGTCTCGGTGAGTGCCGATGTTGAACCCTGACACCCTTAATCAGAGTTCCCCTAGACCTTTCTGCCGAAAGGATCAACAGCGGCGCCTTCCACAAGGGAGCTACTATTCCCACTGGAATGCTGGGATACTGTTGCATCCATTCCCGTCTTCCAGAGAGGGCTCCTATGCTTCGCACCACACTTTGGCTTTTACGCTCTGCCGTGGCGATGCTGCCCATGCTTTTCCTTTCCGGCGTGATGTGCGCTCAAATAGCACCCCTCTACCCCGCCTACCCCAGCGAAACGCCTGCGAGCTTCCAGCCTTCCACCAGCGGCATGGACTACACGCGCCGGAATGTGATGATTTCCATGCGGGACGGCGTCAAGCTGCACACCGTCATCCTCGTGCCGAAGGGAGCCACGCACGTCGGCATCCTGCTGACGCGCACACCTTACAACGCCGCGCTGCTCACCACGAACATGCCCAGTACCGATCTCGGCACCACTCTCTGGGGCTACGACAACGCCACTGAAACGATTCTTGAGGGGGGCTACATCCGCGTGGTCCAGGACATCCGCGGCAAGTACGCGAGCGAGGGCGACTACGTCATGAACCGCCCGCTGCATGGCCCGCTGAATCCAACTCCCGTCGATGAGTCGACCGACACCTACGACACCATCGACTGGCTGGTGAAGAACGTGCCGGAGACCAACGGCAAAGTCGGCGTGCTCGGCATCTCCTACAACGGCTATCTCGCGCTGATGCCGCTGGTGCATCCGCACCCGGCGCTCAAGTGCGCCGTGCCTATGAACCCGATGGTCGACGGGTGGCGCGGCGACGACTGGTTCCACAACGGCGCTTTCCGCGAGCAGAACATGCCCTACATTTATGAGCAGACCGCGACCCGCGATAACAGCGCCGCCTGGCTCACGAGCAACTTCGACGACTACGACACGTATAGAAATGCCGTGTCCGCCGGAGCACTCGGGGCCGAGCGCGGCATGGAGCAGATCGGCTTCTGGACG
>CAXTSA010000092.1:0-9547 GCA_964246755.1 uncultured Acidobacteriaceae bacterium | reverse complement strand
GTTCCGTGCGGTGCCGTTTGGGGATGCGGAGGCGCTGCGGGAAGCAATCACGCCGGAGACGTGCGCTTTTCTGGTGGAGCCGGTGCAGGGGGAGGCGGGGATCATTGTCCCGCCGGACGGGTACTTGCGTAACGTGGCGGCGATCTGCAGGGAGAACAATGTGCTGCTGATTGCCGATGAGATACAGGCAGGGCTGGGGCGGACCGGGCGGCTGTTCGCGTTTGAGCATGACGCGGTCCGTCCGGATGTGGTGACGATCGGCAAGGCGCTTTCGGGCGGGTTCTATCCGGTGTCGGCGGTGCTGGCTTCGCGGGCGGTGCTGGGGGTGCTGCGGCCGGGTGACCATGGAAGCACCTTCGGCGGAAACCCGCTGGCGTGCGCGGTGGCGCGGGCGGCGCTGCGGGTGTTGGTAGACGAGAGGCTCCCGGAGCGCTCGGCGGAACTTGGGGCGTATGCGCTCGGGCGGCTGCGGGCGATGAAAAGTCCGCATGTGGTGGAGGTGCGGGGGCGCGGGTTGTGGATCGGGGTGGAACTGAACACGGAGGCGCGGCCGTTTTGCGAGGCGCTGGAGCGGCGTGGGGTGCTGTGCAAGGAGACGCACGCGACGGTGATTCGGCTGGCGCCGCCATTAATGATCAGCAAGGAAGATTTGGAGTGGGGATTAGGGGAGATGGAAACGGTACTGACGGCCGGTGCGGAGAGAGTGTAGCTCTCGACGGCTACGCCCGGCCGCGAAGCCGATCGAGTGTGTCGCGATCGCGCCTGGAGGGTTTGCTGTCGGGCGCGGCGCCCGCGTCAAAGATTTCCTTGCGTTCCGCGGCGAGTTTTAGCCGCGCGGCGCGGCTCTCGTCTGTTTCGCAGTACAGGGTTTGCGCGACCGGGGCTGGGCCGCGCACATCGCTGAGCAGCAGGACGTGGAGCAGCATCTCCCCTGCTTCGTTTCGTACGCGCAGGGAGTCGCCGGCGCGCAGCTCTCGGGAGGCTTTTGCTTTGAGTCCGTTGCACTCGATACGCCCGAGTTCGCAAGCCCGCGTTGCGAGTGCGCGGGTTTTGAAAAACCGAGCCGCCCAGAGCCATTTGTCGATCCGTACAGAGGTCATGGATCTATTTTCGTATGAGAAGCAGGCCTGTGCGCGCGAGGGGCTCGCCCGTGCGATCTGTGGGGCGCGACGGAGCCAGCAGTTCAGGAGGGTTTTGGGGCATTTCCGGCTGTGTTGACATGTCTCGTCGTCATGCTGAGCGGAACCTGGTGTGCGGCGCCGGATCGAGTCGGTAGCGCTTGCGCCAAAGGAGCTACGTTTCACGCGTTAGGCAAGCGAGGGGCAATCGCAGATCCTTCGGCGTCGCTCAGGATGACCCGGCATTTCTCATTTATGTGTGTCCAACAAGGATTTGTGACGTGTTGTTTCCTTGACAGAAATACCAGGTCGAGTGTCGCTTGTCGGTCCACATGTGGAGGAGAAATGCTTTGGGGAGCACAACATTCGGAAAGGGGCGGAGCCGACGTATGCTGGACTGAGCGGAGGGCTGGATGGCAGTCAGGGAGATTGGGCTGAAAGCGGTTCGGGATGCCGGAGTGGAGCAGAAGCGGGCCTGGTGTGGGGAGCTGGAGTCGGGAACGATTCTGTACTTTCCTCGCACGCCCGTTCCGCTGGAGGCTGCGGACATCGCGTTTTTGCTGGGGCAGCAGCAGACGGATTCATCGCTGCACAAGAATATTGCGTATAAGCCGGCTGCGGACGTGCTGACCGGGCTCGATGCAAAGACGGCGGACGGGGCCGCGGCGGAGCGTTTGCGCGGGGTGATGCGCGGGTACTCGGAGGCAGTGACGCGGTTTCTGGAGAGCTTTCTGGAGCCGTATACGGGCAGGATGCGCCGGGACTATGCGAGTTTTCGGCCGCAGGAGGAGCAGAACCGGAACTTGCCGCTGCGGCGGCGCAATGACCTGCTGCATACTGACGCGTTTCCGACGCGGCCGACGAGTGGGGCGCGTATCCTGCGATTCTTCCATAACATTCACCCGGAGCGGACGCGGGACTGGGTGGTGAGTGCTGCGTTTCGCGAGTTGGCGCCGCGGTTTGTGCCGGCAAAGATTGCGCCTCGTCTGAACGGCCCGCTGGGGCGAGCGATGAAAGGAGCGGCGCGCGCGGTGGGATTGGCGGCTGTGCTGCCGGGGGTGAAGCGAACTTCTTATGACGACTTCATGATGCGATTTCATAATCTCCTCAAGGAAGATGAGATCTGGCAGAGGGAGACGCCCAAAAAGGCGTTCGATTTCCCGCCGGGTTCAAGCTGGATGGTGTTTACCGACACGGTGCCGCACGCGGTGCTGGCAGGGCAGTATGCGCTGGAGCAGACGTTTTTGGTGGAGCGCGCGGCGCAGGTAGCGCCGGAGCATGCGCCGTTGACGGTGCTCGAAGGGCTTGCGGGTCGGGCGCTGGTGTAACGAACACCTCGGGGCTGGAGCCGCTGCAACGGCGTTTCATGTAGACCTGAAACGCTACGATCTACGCGAAAGGGCATATACCGAGAGCGGCTGATGTGGGATGCTGGCGGAGCGTGCCTCAGCCGGCACCCGCCGCATTCCGGCGTGGGTTCCGGCGCGGATGTACGCAGGCCTACGCGCTCCGCCGTGTCTGGGC
Organism: uncultured Acidobacteriaceae bacterium; assembly: GCA_964246755.1. GTDB lineage: Bacteria > Acidobacteriota > Terriglobia > Terriglobales > Acidobacteriaceae > EB88. The sequence goes on along the minus strand of CAXTSA010000092.1, from coordinate 6,905 downwards.
GGTGCTCAGTGGGAAGACGGCGGCGACGGGCGGCGAGGCGCGAAAGAGATGCTGGGGCGAAGTACGAAGACGAATCAGGACGAAACCGCCGCAGAGGAGCAGCGCTCGCCTACCTGGGCGGAGCCGACCGGGATGCTGCCTGCGAAGGAAGCGGGGTATGCGGGAGAGCGGCCTGTGCGCGCGTCAGAGATGGGGTATCTTCCGGAACTGGATGGGCTGCGCGGGATTGCCGCGTTGCTGGTGGTTTTATTTCATGTTTCGGAGGCGATTCTTTTCATGCCGTACCGGGGGCGCGCTCTTACGCTTGTTCTCCGGGCGACCGAGCTTGGATTCTTCGGCGTGGATATCTTCTTTGCGCTGTCCGGATTCCTGATTACACGCGGGTTGCTCGTGCGTGTGCGCGAGCAAAGGTATTTTCGCAACTTCTATATGCGCCGGGTTCTCCGCCTGGCGCCTCCGTACCTCCTCACATTGATTCTGGTCGCGGTCGCGGTGCCTGGAAGTGGCCGGTACCTGGCGCTGTCGGCGGTCTATCTCGCGAATATGTCGCCCTGGTTTGGCGTGGCGATGGTGTATCCGGTGCTCTGGTCGCTTTCGGTGGAAGAGCATTTTTATCTGATCTGGCCATGGCTGGTTCGGCGCTGTTCGCGATCGGCTTTGCTGGCGTTGTGTGCGGGGCTGTGCCTGGCGATACCGGCGGCGAGAGTTGCCGAATCGCTCCATGGCGACTTGAACATTTTTCTATCATGGAACAGATTCGACGGGCTGGCATGGGGCGCGATTGCCGCGCTGCTGCTGGGTAATTCCAAGGAACTGCGGCGATTTGCCCGGATGGCGGGGGTGGGATCGGTTCTGGTGTTTGCCGTGGCACTGGTGATCGCGGTGCGCGGGTCAAAGTATGGGGGGGTATCGCTGATCTACTCCTCCGGCGCGATGTGCAGCGCCTGTGTGGTTGGGCTGGTCGCAGGGGGCACTCGCATCCGAATGCTGCGCTGGAGGCCGCTGCGGTTCTGCGGCGATGTGAGTTATTGGGTGTACCTGATCCATCCCCTGGTGTTGATTCTGCTGCTGCGCTTTCCGCACGCGGTGCATCCGGGACTGGGCTTGTGGACGCTGCTTGCGGGGTGCACACTGGGCACGAGTTTAGCTACAGGCGCGCTTGTACGGCACTTTGTAGAGGAGCCAGCGCTTTCACTCAAGAAATACTTTGCGTGAGAGCGCCGGGGAAAGCCTAAATGCGCCGGGTATGGGGAGAAGGAAGTAGATCTAAGCGTTGGCAGAGAGGATCGGGAGAAGTTCCTCTTCAGTCCGTCGCATGTTGAATGCACAAGCTCTCGAGCATACTGTCGGGGTTAACTCAACACTGGGATCTCAATCTGCTCGCCCGGGTGGATTTTATTGGGATCGGCGATGTGGTTGGTTTCGGCAATTTTTCCATAGTGACTGGCCGAACCGTAAAAGAACTGGCTGATTCTGGAAAGGTTGTCGCCGGGAGAGATGATATAGGATTGCTCGGCGGGGCCGGTTGTGGCGATCTCATGGTGGAGATCAGCGTATTGCGGATCAACCTGCTTGATGGTGTCCCAGATGCGATTGGCTATTACGGTGGACGGGACAGAGCCCCTTAGCAGGAGCTTGTCGCCGTCGAGCGCGGGCTGTTGCAGTTGAGCTCCCTGTGGGGCGAAATGCTGGAAGAGCTGGATGACCGGTGTGTATTTCTGCGTGAGCTGTTCGAGGTCAGCCATAGATAGTCAGTGTTCCTTTCCATGGGACAGGCTTACAGTACGTGGGAAAAAAGGCCTTGCGCGAGGCCGGCAAGGCCGCCGCCTTCATTGGCCTGCGCTGGTAGCGCTCCTGAACCTTGCGAGAGGTGCGACATTAGAAGCGGCAGGGCAGCAGCCAAGGCGATCTTGACCATGCCGGGTGAAACGCCGGCACGTTGGGCGATGGACTGCAGACCGTCGGCTCCAACGCCCTGCTCGACCTGTTGTGGCTGAAGGGCCTGAGTGGGTTGCGAGCCGGGCTGGGAGGAGAGCCAGGAGTCGACATGGCCGCCCATGCCATTCTGGCGAAACTGATCGGTCACATTGGAGAGACCCCCGGGTTGCGAGCTGAAGTGCTGCATAAAGGCTTGTGCGATCGAGGCGTGCTGCTGAGGTGTCGGCTGTTCCGCTGGCGAGGTGCTTCCCTGGCCAAGCAGGGAGGTGATGGTGTTCATAAAACTCATGCGGGCTCCTGACTGTAGGTACCGCTAGTGAGATGGCATAAGTCGGAGTGGAGTCGCGCGGCAGGCGGAATCGGGGAGCGGGACTGATGGAGCGGGATTGTGGTGGGAGCATCTCTGCCCGATTGCGTGCGCGATGCCGTACACTGGGTTGTTCGCAAAGCAAGTGCATGCAGGTGGGAGAGGCTAGATGGCAACGGATGTAGTGATGCCGCAAATGGGCGAGTCAATCTTTGAAGGAACGGTCACCAAGTGGCTGAAGAAGACTGGGGACAGCGTGGAGCGAGATGAGCCGCTGTTCGAGATTTCGACCGACAAGGTAGATGCGGAGATCCCATCCCCAGTGGCGGGAACGCTCCAGGAAATCAAGGTGGAGGCCGGCGCGACGGTGCAGGTCAATGTAGTGGTCGCGGTTATTGGAGAGAGCGGGCTCGGTGGCGCGGTGCCTGCGGAAGCGAAGGCGGACTCCATACCGGCCGAACCTGAAAAGACGGGCGGGGTTCAGGGTGAGGGCGTGGCCCCTGCGGTGACAACGGAAGTGGTGATGCCGCAGATGGGCGAGTCCATCTTTGAAGGCACGATCACAAAGTGGCTGAAGAAGACAGGCGAGAAGGTTGAGCGCGACGAGCCGCTCTTTGAGATTTCAACGGACAAGGTGGATGCCGAGATTCCGGCGCCGGTGGCGGGCGTGTTGCAGGAGATCAAGGTGGAAGCCGGAGCCACGGTACAGGTCAATACCACCGTCGCGCTCATCGGCGGGGCGGGCGTGACGGCTGCAGTGGCGCAGCCAGCCAAGGGCGCGCCCGCTGCGGTGGATGGCAAGCCTTCGGCTGTGCCGAGCGGGCCTACGGCTCCGGCAGTTGCGGCCGCGCCGACGGCCGTGGCGGGGGAGAGCGCGGAAAAGCTGCGGTCGTCGCCGCTAGTGCGGAAGATGGCAAAGGAGCACGACCTGGATTTGGGGCAGATCGCAGGAACCGGCTCGGCGGGACGGATCACAAAAGACGATGTGCTCGGGTATATGGGGAAGGGCGCGGAGCTCACAACTGCGCCTGTGCCAAAGGCGGCAGACCCGATTCCCGCGGCCCAGGCCGGGGCGAAACCTGCGATGGCTGCAGCGCCAGTAGTTGCAGGCGCACTAGCTGGGCAGGTAGTGCCAATGACCAGGATGCGGTCCATCATTGCGCAACGAATGGTGGAGTCAAAGCATACCAACGCGCATGTGCATACGGTCTTCAAGATCGACATGACACGCATCGTACGGTTGCGCGAGAAGGAAAGAGCCAAGTACGAGCAGAGGAACGGCGTGAAGTTGACCTATATGCCATTCATCGCGCGTGCAGTCACTGCGACACTACGCAAGATGCCGATCCTGAATGCGTCTATTGAGGGGGACGCGATCCGATATCACGGCAATGTAAATATCGGCATTGCGGTGGCGCTCGATTGGGGTCTGATCGTGCCGGTGATCAAGCAGGCTGAGGAGCGAAGCTTTTTAGGAGTGGCTCGCGCGATCGCGGATCTGGCCGAAAGAGCGCGTGGTAAGAAGCTGAAGCCGGACGAGGTGGGAACCAGCACGTTTACGCTGACGAACGCAGGCATTTACGGTGAGCAGTTCGGGACACCGGTGATCAACATGCCGGAAAGCGCGATTCTCGGCATCGGCGGACTTTTCAAGGAGCCTGCTGTGATGACCGATGAGTTCGGGACCGATTCGATTGCGATCCGGCATGTGATTCATCTGACCCTAGGTTTTGACCATCGCATTATTGATGGCGCGGATGCCGGCAAATTCATGGCAGAGGTGAAAAAATATCTGGAGGGTTGGAGCGAAGACATTGGTTGATGTGCGCCAGGGGAAACGGGCCGCGTAGGCCTGTTCTCTTTCCTGGGTGGAGTCTAGAGTTCCCGCATAGCGGTCAGGACGCGTTCGACTGCCTGCTCGGGAGTTACTCCGGCTGCCGACAAATGTCCCATCTTGCGACCCTTCCGGGGCTGGTGCTTCTCGTAGAGGTGAAGATGCACGCCGGGTATGGCGAGCGCCCGATCGAACTGCGGGTCCCGATCCAGCCACAAATCACCTAGTAGGTTAGCAATGGCGGCGGGGCGAACGATGTCGACCTCACCAAGGGGTAACCCGCATATCGCGCGTATCGCTTGCTCAAACTGGCTGGTTTCGCAAGCTCGTTCGCTCGCGTGATAGCTGTTGTGCGGTCGCGGAGCAAGTTCATTTATAAGTAGCTCACCGTTATCGGTAATGAACATCTCGACAGCTAGAATACCTTCTAGCTCTAGCTCTTCAGCTATTCGAACCGCAATTGACTGTGCACTGCTTTCAAGCTCACGGGGGACGGAGGAGGGAAGTACGCTCCACACAAGAATTTTCTCCTGGTGGTGATTACGTGCCGATGGATATACACGTATTTCACCCCTTGGCGACCGAGCCACCATGACTGATATCTCCATGTGGAGCGGCACAGCCTGCTCCGCAACGCACGGTTGTGAGCCGATACTGTTCCACGCGCGCGTAAGCTCTTCGGGCGAAGAGTTTGTGACACGAGCCTGGTTGCGGCCATCATAGCCACCGCGGGCGCTCTTAAGAAAGAGATCGTGGCCGAGGCGCGCGACAGCTTGCTTGAGATCATCGATGGAGTGAACCACCGCAAACGGACCAAGGGAAAAGGCACGCTTTGCGAGCCAACTTTTCTGAGCGATCCGATCCTGGATTATCTCCATGAGCGCGATGCCGGGCCGTACCGGAGCAAAACGCCGCGCAGCGGCGAGACTTGCTGGCGCAATTTGTTCAATCTCAAGCGTAACGACGTCACAGCCGCGGGCGAGATCCGCAGCGGCACGGGGATCATCCCACGAACCTTCGAAGCAACTATCCACAACAAAGCGCGCAGGACAAGAGGGATCAGGATCCATGACCTGAACTCGATACCCAAGTGATCGAGCCGCCATAGCCATCATCCGTCCTAGCTGGCCGCCACCTAGAATGCCGATCGTTGCTCCAGGAAAAATAGGAGCAGTCACAGCGGAAGCTCCTGTGTGAGCACTTCCTGAGAGCGCGCCGCCCGCCAATCCTGCAGTCTACGGAGAAGGTGACTATCGGACAGTGCAAGGATCTGAGCTGCCATAAGCGCCGCATTGGCTGCCCCTGGCTTCCCGATTGCGAACGTTGCCACAGGTATCCCGCGAGGCATCTGCACAATTGAGAGCAGGGAATCCAGCCCGTTAAGGACTGTGGCGGGAATTGGCACACCAAGGACTGGCAGCAACGTTTTTGCGGCGAGCATGCCCGGAAGGTGAGCTGCTCCCCCCGCCCCGGCGACAATCACCCGTAATCCGCGCCTCAAGGCGGTTGACGCATACTCGAAGAGGAGGTCAGGTGTGCGGTGTGCCGAAACGACCCGTACATCAAATTCGATCCCTAACTCCTTCATCAAGTCAGTGGAAGTCTGCATGACTTCAAAATCACTTTTGCTGCCCATCACTACGCCGACCAACGGAGTCTTGATCATGACAAGTAGTATAGGGTGCGCCGACTGGCACGGAAAGCGCTATCCAATCCCGATGCCAAATGCCTTTGCGAAATTCACGATAGCTGGCCAGACCGGCGTCGCTCGCCGTAACCGCCTCTAGCGTTAGAAAACGTGAAAGCTGAAGCAGCGGTCTCATTGATAAATTAGGTGCTGCTCGACCGCTCCAACAGATCCTATCGTGTGCGATCAAACCGATCCCCGGCCCAAACTAACTATTTGAGGGGTATGCTCTCCACTGGCTCAGTGGAGATTGTATCGAGAAGCCCCGCTCGATCCAAATTAGCGGCCAGCAAATGCGCAAACCGATAGAGCCATCTATACTTTTCACCGCTACTTGACACAGGAGGACACATCGCACTTACCGCGGCTGAAAAGATCCACAATGCGACGATTCCTCCGAAAAAGCGTGCGTCCCCTAGACGATGCGAGTCAACAATAAAAGCGAGCATGGAGTCCTCCTCTAAAGCGGAACGTTGATGAACACCGCAGACGAAAACATCGAGTAGTTCGGAGGTGTCGCTCCATCGAACATGCGAATGTAGTACTGTTCTGCCGCCGCCAAACGCGGTATGGTGATATTGCTAGTAGAAGTTCGGAGGACTAGGTCCGAATCAATCCCTGGACCAAAGGTGTCATCTCGCCTTCGCACTTCAAAGCCCCCGTTGACGACATCGCTGATTCCCGTGTTTAAGCTGATCGTGGTGTTCGTGACAGATGTAACCGCGAGCTTGCTCAGGTTACTGAGTGTTGTGTCAATGGTCGTCGGCTGCTGTGGCAGGACCGCGTCTGCGGGTATTGCAGACGAAACCCTGATACTTAGGGGCTCTGCCCAATCATTAGCAAAATCGACAGTGTGACGCGGCAGAAGCGGCGCTCCACCCTCGAATTCGATGCGGACTTGCCTTACTATTACATTTGCAGTCGATCCATCTGGAAGTGCTCCAATCAACAGCGTGTCCCCCGGCCAAACATCATCATCGCCAGTCCGGGCTAGTCCAACATAGGTACCTTTCAGCGCTATCGAGGAGCCTGAGGAAATGCCTATCAGGGCAGCCGCGGCGTTGTCGCAATCAGCGCTGCTACCCGCCGTCGGCTCCCGCATAGTTACTACCCCCATACAAATAGGCGTGCTAACCCTA
>CAXTSA010000091.1:0-9575 GCA_964246755.1 uncultured Acidobacteriaceae bacterium | reverse complement strand
ATAGAGTACTTCGACGAGCGCATGATCCGGCTCACGCGCGACGGAGAGCCGAACCTGTTTATCTACAAGGAGCAGATCCGCACCATCAGCGAGTTCGGCCGCCGGGACGAAGCCCGGCGCAGGACGGCCGAGCGCAAAACCGTCGCTCAAAGCGGCTCGAACGCCGCTTCGGGAGAGGGAGCAGGGAAGTGAGCCAGTTACCCGAGGGTGTCGCCTGGACCTGGGTGCGCGAAGCCGCACCGATCGCCACTGAAGCAGGGGCGCTGCTGCGCGAGTTCTACGCGCGCGGGGTCGAAACCGAGTACAAGACGGATGTCGATTTGGTGACGGTCGCCGATCGCACCAGCGAGAAGCTGCTACTCGAACGTCTGTCGGCGGCCTTCCCCGACCACGGCATCTTTGGCGAGGAAGGTACGCGGCACCGGCTGGAGCAGCCGTACCGCTGGTATGTGGACCCGCTTGACGGCACCACCAACTTCGCGCACGGGTTTCCTGTGTTCTGCGTCTCGCTGGGCCTCGAGCATCGGCCCGCCGGCACGCCCGAGGGTGCCGATGGCGAGCTGGTGGCAGCGATCTTGTACGACCCGATGCGCGACGAGCTGTTTGTCGCCGAGCGCGGCAAGGGCGCATACCTGAATGGCCGCCCGATGCACGTTTCACGCACGCCGCACCTGGGAGAGGCGCTGTTGGCCACGGGCTTCCCCAGCCGCTCGCGCCATCAGAATCCGAATGTGCACTTCTATCACGAGATCACGATGCGCTCGCACGGGGTGCGCCGCGCCGGCTCCGCTGCGCTCGACCTGGCCTACGTCGCCGTCGGCCGCATGGATGCCTACTGGGAGTTCAACCTGAACCCCTGGGACACGGCTGCCGGCGCGCTGCTGGTACGCGAGGCCGGCGGCACCCTGACCCGCTTCGACCGGAGCCCGTTCCGGCTCGACAGCCGGGAGGTGCTGGCGACCAACGGACCACTCGAAGCGGAGCTTGTCCCGTTATTCGCGGACATGTTCGCAGGGCGCGATCTCGCACCGCTGTTGAGCCCGGCGGAGTTTGCGGCGCAGCGCAAGGCACAAGGGTAGGACGTTTTACCCGGCACTTGAAAGACGGGCTGTGCCTGCTAAAATCAGGGCTACACCCCCGAACGGAGACGCTTCCCAGATGGCTTATGTAATCGCTGAACCCTGTATCGGCACCAAGGACCACGCCTGTGTCGACGCCTGCCCGGTCGACTGTATCCACCCCAAGAAAGACGAAGGCGATTTCGAGGCTGCGGATCAGTTGTTCATCGATCCGGTCGAGTGTATCGACTGCGGCGCCTGTGTGCCGGTCTGTCCCGTCTCGGCGATTTTCGCCGGGGACGATCTGCCGGAGAAATGGGCACACTTTACGGAGAAGAACGCGACGCATTTCGGGCGGTAGTCCGGCTCCCAAGACAAAAGAAAGCCGCGCTCCGTGCGCGGCCTTTTTTGTCTCACGGAACCATTCGTAGAGAACTTCACCGTCTAAAACTCGTTCCAAAGATACTGGTTATACACCTCGTGGTGGAACTGCACCTCGCTCGGCTTCACAAACGTCCCCAGCAGGCGCGGGCAGCGGTCCGCCGAGCCCTGCTTCAGTTCCGCGAACCGGTGCTTGACGTCCTCGCCCAGTAGCTTGGTAGTCCAGTCAGCTTTCTTGAAGTCGTCCAGCGCCGTGTAGATGTTATCGGGCAGGTAACGCTCCGCCTGACGCAGATTCTCGATGGTTGACTTATCTCCGTCGAGCCCTGATTTGAAGATGGAGTAGAGCGCCAGGTATGGGTTCGCATCCGGGCCGACCGAGCGTACCTCCACGCGCGCGCTCTTTTCGTTGCCGATCGGCACCCGCACCATGGAGCCGCGATCGGTTGCCGAGGCCTTGATCTGGTTCGGCGCTTCGAAGTGCGGGTCGAGACGGCGATACGCATTCACGCTCGAGTTCAGCAGCAGGCACAGGTCGTTGCCGTGCGTGAGGATGCGATCGATGAAGTCCCAGGCGATTGGCGAAAGCTTTTCAACCCCGTTCGCGTCCCAAAAGATGTTCTTGCCGTCCTTGGTGATCGACACATTCGTGTGCATGCCGCTGCCGTTGACGCCGACGACCGGCTTCGGCAGAAAGGATGCGGTCATCCCCATCTGCTGCGCGACCTGGCGGCAGATCAGCTTATAAAGCTGGATCTGGTCGGCTGCCGCGACCACCTCGCCATAGCTGTAGTTGATCTCGAACTGTGAGGGTGCGACCTCGGGATGGTCCTTCTCATTTTCAAAGCCCATGGCGCGCTGCACCTCGGCGGCACGGTCGATGAACTCCCGCAGCGGATCGCCGGGGAGAGAATGGTAGTAGCCACCCTGGTTCACGTAATTGAACCGGCAGTGCTTATGAAAATTCCTCTCGGCGTCGCGTCCCTCGAACAGGAAGCCCTCAATCTCGTTCGCGGCGTTCAGCGTGTAGCCGTTTTTGTCGTGCTGCTGCTGAGCGAAGCTCTTGAGTACCCCGCGCAGGTCGCCCGCATACGGCTTGCCTCCCTTGTCGATCACCTCTCCGAACACCAGCACCTTGCCGGCGCCGAAGACGTCCGCCGGCGGCCAGTAGAACGCGGCCCAATCTAGCCCCAAGCGCAAATCGCTCTCGCGCTGCGCGGTAAAGCCGCGGATCGATGAGCCGTCGAACGTCAGGTTGTCATAACTCGAGACCAGGAACTTCTTGTCATAGTCCAGCATGTGCAGGCGGCCTTCGAGATCGCTGAACAGCACGGTGACGGCCTTAATGCCGTCCTCCCCCTTGAGGTAGTTCAGACGCTTGTCCCGGATCGCGTCCGGCGAAACACGGTTGCGGCGATCTTCCTTGGCCTGGAGGTTCAGCTTCTCAAGTTCCGCGTAGGAAAGGGAAAGAAAGTCTCGTAGTTCGTTCGACATGGAGCTCCTGTGGATATGATTCCATGATCCGCGAGCACAGGGACAGCAAAGAAATGCAAGTGCGCCGCTGCCGCTCGGGAGTGGGTGTCTCCTCATAGCGTACAGTCCGGGGATTTCGTCTGACTATCCCGATCAGGAAAGCTGATACGCGCTATTGATAATTTTTATGCGGCTGGGACCCTCGCCGCTGCTGCCGGCTCGCCGCGGCCCCCTCAGGTCCCTCCCTCCACAAGGATGCAGACCAAAGCGAAGGCGATCGCGGCGAGGATAATGAACAGAGCCAGTCCATCTCTGCGGTCTCGGCGTCCTCGCTCTGCGAGAGCGCGCGAGTATCGGCGAGCTGCATGGAAAACGGCCAGGATGTCACGGCTCTGCGGCGTGATTTCGGCATGCAATGGATTCTTTCGTTGCAACATGGTTCAAGCCTGCTCTTGCATTCATAATGAAGCCGCAAAGAAACACTTAGAAGTTGGTAAGCAGTGTCGAAACCTGACTCGAGAAGGAGAAATCACGGAGTACCGACACGAGGCCGTCGTCCTGCGTACCTGGCCTATCCACGAGGCAGACCTGATCGTTTCCCTGTTCACACGGGAGGCGGGAAAGGTCAAAGGTGTCGCGAAATCTGCATCCCGGTCGCGTCGGCGCTTTGGCGGCGCGCTCGAGCCCATGACCCACGTCGTGGCGAACTACGCCACGCGCCCCCGGCAGGACCTGATCCGGCTCGACTCGCTCGAGATCCTGCACTCGCCGCTCGCCGAGCCGACCGACTATGCGCGCGCTGCTGCGCTGGCCTTCTACACGGAAGTGCTCGATGAAATGCTGCCCGACGGAGCCGCGCAGGACGAGGCGCAGGACGCGACCTTTCGCCTGCTGCTGCTTGTGCTGGAACAGACTCGCGTGGGCCGAGTCTGGATGCCCGTCACCTACTTTGCGCTGTGGATGGTGCGGCTGATGGGCTGGATGCCCGACCTGCGCCGCTGCACCGTGTGCCGGGGAGCTTTCGCGCCCGGCGAGGCCGTCTACTGGCACCCGCAGGCCGATGGACTGCTGTGCGTGGAGCATCGCAATCTGGGGAGACAGTTCAGCGCCCTGACGCTTTCGCCCGCGTCGCGCGACTTGGCGGAGCAGCTCTTCCACGCGCCGGCCGCGCGCTTCGCCGCCGAGCCCTGGCCCAGGAGCCGCGCGGCCGACCTGCGGCGCTTCGCCATGCAGGCGCTCGAGCGCCACGGCGAGCAGCGCCTGCAGAGCGTCGGCGCGCTCATGCGCCTGGGCGGCTAGGGCCCTGCGGTCACCGTGGCGGCGGCACTCTTACCTTTTGCCCAGTCCGGCGCCGTCATCGTCCATTTTTCGGTCCCCGCGCCGGTCTGGACGGAGCCGGAGGCGAGCTTCGTCTTTTTCCCGGCAACGATATCGAACCGGCTCTCCGCACCCGGCGCGAGAGCGGGCAAGAAGGTGAGTGAGAGCGTGTGGTCGATCTTTGCGCCGGTCGGGCCAAGCCGGACGCGGCTGATTGCCCATCCTGCCGGCGTTTGCTGCGCATCGAGCGTCATCGCGGTGCCTGCCGCCTCGTCGGCCAGGATTACGGTCGACGCCGAGGCTTTCACCGAGTCCGCATGCGCGGAATAGGTTGTACCGGTCGCGCTGGCGAGCTTCCAGGCAGCGCCCTCGGTGAGCGTGGCCGGCTGCCCGCCGGTCCAGGTATTGGCACTTGGCGCGATCGACAGAATGTGCGCGCCTTGTGTGACGACGCCGTGGTAGGGGACGAAAAACGGCGGCTGTGCGTACTCCTTCCACACATCGGCGGTGCTGGTTACGTCGCCGATTTTGAGCGCAGTGCCCTCGCCGGCAAGCGCACCCTGTTCGCGATACAGCAGGATCGGGAACGGCGCCTCGACGGGAGTCACGCCGCTGCCCTGCTCGCTCACGTCAGTGCCCTGCACGAACTGCCACTGGACCGGTACCCCCTTCTCCGTGTTGAAGCGGAGACCGTACTGTGCGCCTTTGGCGGGCTCGGCCGGCGGGTCATATTGCATGCGGGTCAGGAAGGCTTCGTCGCCTTTCGCTTTGTCCTGCGCGACTAGCTCGGGTTTGTTGACATAGTGGACCAGCTTGCCGGAAGCGCGCTCGGTGAGCGTGGCGTCGTACGTTGGCTCCTTCGGCCGGTCATCGATGTAGAGCACGATCATCGAGTAGGGCAGCTCCGGCCCAACCCACTGCACGATCTGCAGCGGCCAATACTGGTAGTGCAGCCCTGCCGGGGGCAGCAGCGGCGCGGTTTGAGCCTGTACGGTTTGGGCATGCGCGGTTTGGGCGGCGAGCAGGCCGGCGGCGATCGCGAGGCATGAAAGCGGATGGGCAAGGCGATGCATGGTGGTTCCTCCCGTTGTGCAGAGTGTCCGGATCAAAATGCGAAGCGCGCGCCGAGTTCCAAACGCCGCGCCGACTCCCCTGCCACCGACTGCGTAAACGTCGGCGAGGACACCACTGTGCCGACAGAGGTCACATTGGTGTGGTTGAGCAGGTTGGCACTGCGCGCGTTCAGGGTCAGGGTGCGCGGCGACTCCTTTTTGCTGCCAATCTTGAACGCCCGGCTGGCGTTCAGGTCTACATGCACGAGCGCCGGCATGGTGCCCAGGTTTCGTTGCACGTTCCCGTTCACGGCATTGGTGCTGAGCATGCCGAAGCGCGTTGCGTAGTTGCCGTCGCCCGCAACGGTGCCGGCCGGGGCATAGGACGGCCGGTCGTTGAAGTCGCCGTCGCCGTTCGCATCGAGGCCCGTAGTCACGTTATACGGGCTGCCGCTGGAAGCGTCGATCTGGGTATCGAGTTCCACCTTGTACGGGAGGTTGACATTGCCGAAAGCGAAGAACTGATTGTTCCTCTGCCAGTCGGGCCGGGAGAACTCACCCGCGTTGCTGTAGCTGGACTGCGGCATCACCGCGCCGCGTCCGGTATCGGCGTTAAAGTCGAGTCGAACATAGCCGGCGAAGAAGCCGAACCGCTTGTAGCTGTGCTGGTCCAGGCCGAGAAAGACCACGTTTCCGCTCAGGTGGCCGGAGTTCTGGAACTGAAGAATGTTCTCGTTCGGGACCAGCGGCCGGGGTAGGGCATAGGCGGCATAAGGATTGCTCACGATGTCGAGGTTGGCGGGGACGAGCGGCGCGTTGATGTTGAGCTGGCGCAGACCGTTCCACTCCCCACCGTAGTAGATGTTGGCCTGCGCATGCCAGTGGTGCGGGAAGTCGTGCTCGGCGCCAATCTGCGCCTGGAATGACCCAGGCTGCTGAAAGCTTCGGGGGAACTGCTCGACGGTGCCGATTTGGTCCGACCCCGCAACCGGGGTGAGCGGATTGCGGAAGCTCGGCGAGTACACAAGTACCTGCTGCTGCCGTGCGCCGAGAAAACGGGCGACCTCGGTCTGGTAGCTCTGGTAGAGCGGGTCGCTGAACAGCCCTGCCCGGAAGTGCAGAACCCAGGCCGACTTCCTGTCCGGCGCCCAGGAGAGCCCGACCCGCGGCCCAAAATTGGGGAAAGTACTAGGTGCGGTTTGCAGGGCATAGCGCGGACCCTCGCGAATCTGGAGCCTCGCCGCCAGCTTCACCGAGTCCTGCGCAGACAGCGCCAGGCGCCACTGGGTCAGCGGCACCAGGGGAGTGCCGGTGTCCTGCTGAAACGTGGTCGGCGTACCGCCCGCGAGATTGAGCAGGGCGCGACGGTACTGCTCGATCGGCTGCAGGTTTGCGGTTTGGCCGGTTGGATTGCTGTTCGCATCGAGAACCGGCCCGCTGCCGCCGCCGAACACATAAGCGCCATTGAACGTATTCGGGTCGTAGTCGTGGACGAAGATGCCGAGCGACTGGGCACCGATCTTCCAGGAGTGCTTGCCGTGGGTGATCAGCACATCGTCGTCGATCTCCAGGTCGCGCTCGCGGTCGTTCAGGGCCTGGCTCATCGCGCCACCCCCGTTGAAGTAGCCGGCGACATTGAGCGAAGGAGCGATCGAGGTCGGCGTCTGTTCGGTCCGCTTCCAGGTGTAGCCGATCCGGGTTTCGTGCAGCAGGTTGGGGTTGAAGGTTTGCGTGTTGGTCACGCGCAAGTCGTACTCGGCGACATAGCTCGCATAGCCGGCTTCCTCCAGGGTGAGGCCGCCCACACCCTGGTTGCCGAGGCTGTTGACCTTGGCCGAGTAGGACAGGGTAGCGACATCGATCGGCGTCGCCTGCCAGTCGGCGCGCGCCGAGCCGATCCATAGCCGCTGCGGTGCCGCGACGGTCTGATGCAGCGGGACCTGCCCGTCGCTCGCGTCGAGCGTGACCGCGTTGACGACGTTGAACTCGTTGATGTCACGTTTTTCGAGCGCGAGTGAGAAATTGCTGTTGCGTGCCACGATGGGGCCGTTCAACTCGAAACCGTATCGGCGCTTCGAGGCTGGCGTGGCGGTTACCGAAAATGGATCGGTCGCATTGAAGCTGCCCTCGCTGTCGGTGTAAAAGAGCGCGCCGTGAAAAGCCTTGGCGCCGGGCTTGGTAAAGATCTCAATGCGTCCCCCCTCGTACGGCGGATCTTCGTACTCGGAGGAAAACATATCGGGATTCACGCGGATCGACGCGATGGAGCTCTTGGGTGGCAGCGCGCTCCCATTCTGGAAGCCGTCGACCGTAATGGTGGCCGAACCGGGCGACCCGCCGCTGGTAGCGGCCAGAAACTGCAGCTGCCGCTGGAAATCGTCCGGATCATCGGCGAGCTGCTGCACGTCCTTGCTGTTGAGCGCGGTGGTGCCCGCGCCGTGGTCGGCATCGATGGCGGTGGAGTCCTCGCCGACCTCCACGTTCGTTTCCACGCGGGCCAGGGCGAGATGCAGATCGAGGTGAGCGGTCCCGCCTGCTCTTGCCGGCAGGCTTGCCGAGCTCGGGGCGAACCCCTCTGCCGGCGTGATTAAACTACCCACGGCCAGGGGGACGCACGGCAGCACATACTGGCCGTTCGCGTCTGAAGTCGCGCTCACGCCATTGGCCGCCTGCACCTGAGCTCCGGCGATCGCCGACCCGTTCGGATCGAGCACCGTGCCCTCGACGCGCGTGCCGCCGGAGCAGTGCTGCGCCAAGGCTGCCGGGCCCACAAACCCCGCCAGAGTTGCCGCCGCCAGTCGTAATCTCATTTCCATACGCAATACCC
Organism: uncultured Acidobacteriaceae bacterium; assembly: GCA_964246755.1. Classification (GTDB taxonomy): domain Bacteria; phylum Acidobacteriota; class Terriglobia; order Terriglobales; family Acidobacteriaceae; genus EB88. Next base: position 1,467 of record CAXTSA010000091.1, on the reverse strand, counting down.
TTCCATGCGCACCATCCTGCGCGCTCGGCCGCTCCGGTTCCAGTGTCGGTTGTCACCAAAGCGCGGTGACAAATGTCAGCTACGCAAGTCTCTTAGCTGCCTGTCGGTACGCAAGCCGCACCCCTTTGGTTCACAGCGATCTCCGCTTAGGTAAACTCATTCCAGGGCGGACACCTCCGCCTCCGAAAGATACGAGTGCCCCTCTCCTCACCTCCCGCATCGCTTCCGCTTACGTTTCAGGAACTCCTGTTTCGCCTGCAGGCCTTTTGGGCCGAGCGCGGGGGCGTCGTGCAGCAGCCGTTTGACATGGAGGGCGGCGCCGGCACCATGTCGCCGGAAACGTTTCTGCGCGTGCTGGGGCCCAAGCCCGTGCGCCTGGCCTACGCGCAGCCCTCGCGTCGGCCCGCCGACGGCCGCTACGGCGAAAATCCCAACCGCTTGTACAAGCACACCCAGTTCCAAGTCGTGCTGAAGCCCCCACCGGCAGACGTTCAGGACGTGTATCTCCTGTCGCTTGCGGCGCTCGGCATTGACTTGCGCGAGCACGACTTGAAGTTCGAGGAAGACAACTGGGAGTGGCCGGTGGGCGGCGCCTGGGGCGTGGGCTGGCAGGTGATGCTCGACGGGCTCGAGATCACGCAGTTCACCTACTTTCAACAGTGCGGCGGCATGGACCTCCAGCCAATCACGGGCGAGATCACTTATGGGCTCGAGCGCATCGCGGCGTTTCTGCAGGATGTGGACTCGATCTACGACATCGTGTGGGCGCGCGATCCCGAGACCGGCGCAGCCGTGACCTATGGCGATATGCGCCTGGAAGAGGAGTTGCAGCTTTCGGTGTACAGCTTCGAGGCCGCCGAGGTGGAAAAACTGTGGGAGCACCTGCGGCTGTATGAGGCTGAATGCAACGACCTGCTCGCGAGCTTCAAGGATGCGGAGAAGCTGGCCGGGGAGCATGCGCGGCGGCACGAACGCTTGCTGGGGGAGGAAAGCGCGAAGCCGCCGGAGGAGCTCGATCTCAGGCGATTCCCGGTGCTCGGTGCGTATGAACTGGCTCTGAAATGCTCGCACTTGTTCAACCTCCTCGATGCTCGCGGCGCGATCTCTGTAACGGAACGTGTGGCCGTCATGGCGCGTATCCGTACGCTGGTGGTGGGGGTGGCGCGCGCCTACGCCGCGCAGGGCGCTTCGCGGGAAGGGGCACGTTAGAGCACTTCTCCTTCCCATGTAGACCGCCGGCACTCTGCGTGGCTCTTCCGTCAAGAAAGCCACACGCCACACATCTCGTCCGACACACCTGAAGGAGAAATGCTCTAGAGTATGGCTGATTTTCTGCTGGAGATTGGACTTGAGGAAGTGCCGGCGCGCATGCTCGCCGGCGCGCAAAAGGAGTTGGGGGAGCGGGTACTCAGTCTGCTCGGGCGCGAGCGCCTGCTTGGCGGGGAGGCTGAGCTCAAAACCTACTCG
>CAXTSA010000090.1:0-9612 GCA_964246755.1 uncultured Acidobacteriaceae bacterium | reverse complement strand
GCACTGGCGGTGGGCGTTCGGCTCCCGGAAAACTCAGCGCGATTTATCAGTGATGGAGTGGGTCGGGGGGTGCTGCTCGGCAACGACGAGCGCCGCCCGCGATGGGTCATCGGGGCTGACGGTGCGCAGTCGGCCACACGCAGCTCAGGAGGGCTCGACGCTGGCCGGATGCGGTCGCGCCGCTTTGCCCTACGCCAGCATTTCCAACTCCCGCCTGGCCGTCAAAGCCCGTCCTCCGTGCAGGTTTACTGGACACGGGGCGCCCAGGCGTATGTGACGCCTGTGGGTGGGGGCCGCGTCGGTGTCGCCATACTGGCCGCCGGTAGACCTGTCGGCTTGGCCGCCGAGAAACCCTCTGGCGTGGCTGAGGGAAAACTGAAGGGCATGGCCGCCGCGCTTGCCCGCTTCCCTGCCCTGGCGTGCTGGCTTGCGGGCGCCGAACCGTGTAGCACCCCGCGGGGAGCCGTAACCACCCATCGCACGCTACCCGGCGTGCAGAGCGGCTCCCTAGCACTCGTGGGGGACGCTTCCGGCAGCGTGGACGCGGTCACCGGCGATGGGCTTTCCCTGGCCTTTCTGCAAGCCGTGGCGCTCGGGCGTGCGCTCGGCGCGGGCGATTTGCACCAGTATGAGCGAGAGCACCGCTGCCTCATGCGACCGGCCCGGCTCATGTCGCGAGCGTTGCTGGCCATGGGCGCGCACCCGCTTCTTACAAGCAGCTCCATGTCCCTGCTTTCCCATGCGCCGGGTCTCTTTCCGGCGCTGCTCCGTCTGCATACGCAGGCACTTCATTTCCCGACACCCACGCTGAAGGAGAGTTCCCCATGGCCACCACCTGCTCCCATCTCGACCAGATCCACGATGTAACGCCGCAGTCCAAAGGCTGCGCGGAGTGCCTCGAAAGCGGCGACGACTGGGTGCACCTGCGCATGTGCCTGGTGTGCGGACACGTGGGCTGCTGCGACAGTTCGAAAAATGAGCACGCGACGAAACACTTTCACGGCACAAAACACCCGGTGATGCGCTCGATTGAACGCGGAGAGGACTGGGGCTGGTGCTTTGTGGACAAAGTCGAGCTCGATGTTGCATGAAGCGTTTTAGATAAGTGGTTGTACTCGAAGTGCGAGAAGATGTCGGCGCTCTTACGCGCGGTCGCCCGGTCGAATGGGACTTGGGCCGGCGGAGACCTCGGAGAGCAGTGAGATTAAGATAGAAAGTGACCTAAACCGGCGCTGCGGATGGAACTTTCCTTTGCAGTCAAGCACCTTTACCGACCAGATCGGGACCGATTGAATCACAACCAAGCCGTCCAGCTGCCACGGTGGGCGCCAAAGGTCTTGTATGAGCAAACATAGCCCCGAAGGGCCCGAGCAGCAGCCGGGCAATTGCGTCAAGGATTTGGCCCACGACGCTGCCGAAAACAAGCTGCGCCTGACGCGACGCAGCTTCCTGGGCCATCTCGGCGCCGCTGGGATCGCCGCTACGGCAACCCCCGTGCTTGCGGCGGCCCCTGCACAAGTCGAGCCGGAGGCACCGGGCACACTGGCGGCAGGGTCCCGCGCAGTCACGCTGAAGGTAAACGGGCAGTCGCGTACCGTGAGGATCGAACCGCGTGTCTCCCTGCTGGATTGCCTTCGAGAAAACCTGGACCTGACCGGCACCAAAAAGGGCTGCGACCATGGCCAATGCGGCGCCTGCACGGTGCACATCAACGGACGTCGTGTGAACTCCTGCCTGACGTTTGCCGCCATGCACGAAGGCGATGCGATCACGACGATTGAGGGTATCGGGCAGCCCGGCAATCTGCACCCGGTGCAGGCCGCGTTTGTGGAGCATGATGCATACCAGTGCGGCATCTGCACCTCCGGACAGGTTATGTCGGCGGTTGCAGTGCTCACCGAGCCTGTGGGTGAAAGTGATGGCGCGGTGCGGGAAGCCATGGCCGGCAACATCTGCCGTTGCGGCGCGTACAAGAACATCACCGCGGCCATCCAGGACGCGCGCAAACGTGGAAGCAGCGCGGCGCCTGAGCAGACCGTCAGCGCGTTCGTGCAGGAAAACCTGGACGCTTCGCGAGCTTTGAATGTGGCGCGCGCCTCCTATAGCGCGCGGAACGGGAGCATCGCATGATCGACTTTTCGCTCAGCAAAGCCGGCAGCACAGAGCAGGCGATCCGGCTCGGCGCAAACGGGCAGACCGCGCAGCAGGGGGCGCAGGTGCGCTTTATCGCCGGTGGCACCACGCTGGTTGATCTCATGAAGCTCGACGTGGAGCAACCTCGGCAGGTGATTGATATTAACGGCCTTGCGCTGGCCGACGTGTCGCGCCAGCCGGACGGCTCGCTGCGTGTCGGCGCGCTCGCCCGCAACTCCGACCTGGCTCACCACCCTGAAGTGTTAAAGAATTATCCCGCGCTGTCGCAGGCACTGTTGAGCGGCGCGAGCGGGCAGCTGCGAAACATGGCGACGACGGGCGGCAACCTGCTGCAGCGCACCAGGTGCACGTATTTTCGCGACACCTCTTTCGCGCAGTGCAACAAGCGGGAGCCGGGCTCCGGCTGCGCCGCAATCGGCGGCAACAACCGCACCAACGCGGTGCTAGGCACAAGCGATCAATGCATCGCCACACATGGCTCCGATATGGCCGTGGCAATGACAGCGCTTGAGGCGCGCATCCACATCGTCGGACGTAAGGGCGAGCGCGATATTCCGATCGCCGAATTCTATCGCGTCCCGGGTACGACGCCCAACCTCGAGAACGTTCTGGAGCCGGGCGACCTGATCACGTATGTGACGCTGCCCGCAACGGCGGCGGGCACGCGGTCGCACTACCTCAAGCTGCGCGATCGCGCGTCCTAGGAATTCGCGCTCGCGAGCGCCGCGGTGGTCGTGGAGCTCGAGGGCAATCGCATTCGCCGCGCACGCATCGCGCTGGGCGGCGTGGGCACCAAGCCCTGGCGCGCCGAAGAGGCGGAGCGGGCGCTGGCCGGCAAAGCGCCCGAGGAGAAGCATTTCGAATCCGCGGCTGAAGTCGCCCTGCGTGGCGCGAAGCCGTACAGCGATAACGGCTTCAAGATCGAGCTGGCCAGGCGTTGTGTCGTGCGCGCGCTCACCACCGTCACCGCCCCGCAAGCCTAGGCGCTTTCCGAACAACGATCTCGGGGCAGCGATCTCCGAGCAACGAGAGGATACAAGTCTCATGGCAACGAATAGCAATCCGGCATCCGGCAATCCCGCATCGGGGAGTTCCGCAAGCATTCTGGGCGCAGCGGTCCCGCGCATCGACGGGCCGCTCAAAACCAGCGGCACGGCACGGTACTCGGCCGACTTCAATCTGCCGCGCATGGTGTACGCCGTGCCGGTCTGTGCAACCATCGGCAGCGGCCGCATCACGCGGCTCGACGCGAGCCGCGCTGAGGGCATGCGGGGTGTGCTCAAGGTTTACCGTTATGGGAACGTCCCGAAACTGTATCGCCCCGACCCCGCGGGCAAAGCTTGGATCTCCGAAAGCCGCATGCCGTTCGAGGACGAGACCATCCTCTACAACGGCCAGTATGTTGCCGTCGTTGTAGCGGAAACCATGGATCAGGCGCGTGAAGCTGCTGGGGCCGTACGGGTTGAGTACGCGGCGACGAAACCGAATGTCTCGCCAGACCTGAGTGACGAGTTGAACGGGAAACTCTCAATCCAGAGCCAGCGCGGGGATGCCGAGAAGGCTTTTGCCGCCGGCCCGGTCACGATCGATCAGACCTATGTCACGCCGGTCGAGACGCACAATCCGATCGAGATGCACGCCATCGTAGCCGACTACGACGGACACAACTTTACCCTTTATGAGACGACCCAGGGCATCGAAAACGCCCAGGTCGCGATGGCGCAGATGCTCGGTGTACCGCTTGAGAATGTGCGCATCGTCATGCAGTTCCTTGGGTCGGGTTTCGGGGGCAAGCTGGCTCCCTGGCCGCATGCGCCGCTCGCGGCTGCCGCGGCGCGAGACCTCAACCGTCCGGTCAAGCTAGTCGTCGACCGGACCATGATGTTCTCAAACGTCGGTCACCGTCCGCGCACCATGCAGCGCGTGCGCCTCAGCGCCACCCCGGACGGCAAGCTGAACTGCATCTGGCACGACTATGTCAGCAATAGTTCCCTCGTACCTGACGACCATGGGGAAGGCTGCGGAGAGGCCACACCCAGTCTTTGGAGCACGCCCAATTTGCTGGTACGCGACACCCGGGCGAAGCGCAACATCGGCATGTCCATGGCGATGCGCGGACCAGGCGCCGTGCCGGGGCTGTATGCAACCGAGTCTGCACTGAACGAGCTCGCCGTAAAGCTCAACATGGACCCGGTGCAGTTGCGCCTGCTCAACGAGCCGGCAATCGACGAGAGCAAGGGCAAGCCGTTCTCCTCGCGCCACATGAAGGAGTGCCTCACAGTGGGCGCGGAGCGCTTCGGCTGGAAGGGCTACAACCCGAAGGTTGGGAGTATGAGGCGCGATGCGTCCAGCGGTCTCGTGCTGGGCTGGGGTGTCGGTTGCGCTTCGTGGGGTTCCGGCCGCGCAGGCGTCAAGTCCCGCGTTAGCCTCAATGACGACGGAACGGTTCGCGTCGTGTGCGGTACCCAGGACATCGGCACCGGCACCTATACCGTCTTCGCGCAGGTAGTGCACGCGCGCACCGGCGTTCCCATGGATCGGATCGTGGTGGCGCTGGGCGACACCAAGCTGCCGACAGGGCCCATGTCGGGCGGTTCGGTCGTCACAGGCTCCGTCGTTCCGGCTATCGACCTAGGAGCTAAGGGAGCCGCGGAGCAGATGCTCAAGGTAGCGTCGAAGAGCGCCGGCGGCCCTTTTTCCGGCAAGCCCGTCGACCAGCTTGCGCTCTCTGACGGCTACATCCATCTCAAGAGCGCGGCACCGTCGAGCGGCGTGCGCTTCGAGAAGGTGCTCCAGGACGAGAATATCCGCTCGGTGACGAGCGAAGGCAACATGGAAGGCACGGACAAGGACCAGGCAGCCCAAAAATATTCCTTCCACTCGTTCGGCGCCCACTTCGCGGAGGTCGAGTACGATCCGGGCATTGCGCGTTTGCGCGTCTCGCGTATCGTGTCGGTCATCGATGTCGGCAAGATTATCAACCGAAACGCGGCGCGCAACCAGATGGAAGGCGCCATTGTGATGGGTATCGGCATGGCGCTGTTTGAGGCCACGGAGTACGACAGTCGCAACGGTCGCCCCACGAATAATAATCTGGCCGACTATATCCTGTGTACGACCCCGGACACGCCGGAGATGGATGTCACCTTTCTCGACTACCCGGATACGAACCTGAGCAGCATCGGCGCGCGCGGCGTTGGGGAGATCGGCCTTGCGGGGGTAGCGCCGGCCATTACGGCCGCTGTCTATCACGCGACGGGCGTTCGTAAACGCGAGCTGCCGGTGCGGATTGAAGACCTGCTACCGCCCATGCGCACGGCCTGATGTAGTTTTCGCCCCGTGTCCTTGCAACAGGACATGGGGCGACACTCTTTCCGACGGCAAACCTCCGCTACGCCAAACGTCCATCGTGCCGCACGCATCCCAAGCATCATGCAATACGTGCTCGCTCTCGACCAGGGAACGACCAGTTCTCGTGCGGTTCTCTTCGGGCACGACGGGGAGATCGCCGGCATTGCGCAGCATGAGTTCAAGCAGGTGTACCCGAGCAATGCCGGGGGCGCAGGCTGGGTCGAGCATGATCCGTATGACATTCTGACCTCACAGTTGAGCTCCGCGGTGGAGGTGTTGGGCAAGGCGCGCATCCGCCCCCGCGATGTGGTCGCGCTGGGCATCGCGAACCAGCGTGAGACCACGCTCGTGTGGAATCGCGAGACCGGCAAACCGGTCTACAACGCGATCGTATGGCAGGACCGGCGCGGCGCGGCGCTTTGCAAAAAGCTGGCCGACGGCGGCGTCGAGGATACAGTCCGGCAGAAGACGGGCCTGCTGATCGACCCATACTTTTCCGGAACGAAGATCGCCTGGATCCTCGACAACGTCGAGGGCGCGCGCGCCGATGCCCAGCGGGGCAAACTCGCGTTCGGTACGGTCGACAGCTGGCTCGTGTGGAATCTGACCAGCGGCAAACGACACATCACGGACCGCACCAACGCGAGCCGCACGCTGCTTTATAACATCGTGGAGGACAGGTGGGACCCGGATCTTCTCAAACTGCTGAACGTTCCGGAAAGCATGCTGCCGGAGGTGGTCTGGTCGAGCGAAGCAATGGGAGAGGTCACGACCTCGCTGGGCCTTGGCGATGTGCAGATTGCCGGGATCGCGGGCGACCAGCAGGCGGCGCTGTTTGGGCAGCTTTGCGTCTCCCCGGGCGACGCGAAGAACACTTACGGCACCGGCTGCTTCCTGCTGCAGAACATCGGAAACACTTTTACGCTCTCCGAGCAGCGACTGATAACAACGCTGTGCTGCAGCACGAACAAACAGCTCCAGTACGCGCTGGAAGGGAGCATCTTTGTCGGCGGCGCGGTAGTGCAATGGCTGCGCGACAACATGCGTTTCTTCAAGAACTCGCCGGACGTGGAAAGCGTCGCCGCGGAGGTGGACAGCGCGAAGGGCGTGGTCTTTGTTCCGGCGTTCACCGGCCTCGGCGCCCCTCACTGGGACCCTTACGCGAGCGGCATGATTATCGGCATAGAGCGCAGCACAGAGATCGGCCATATCGCCCGCGCGGCGCTCGACAGCATTGCTTTCCAGGTCTCTGACGTGTTGCACGCCATGGATCGCGACACGCGGAATCCGTTCCGCGAGCTGCGCGTGGACGGAGGCGCGGCGGCGAACGACTTGCTAATGCAGTTCCAGGCCGACCTGCTGCAATTGCCGGTGCGGCGGCCCGCGGTGCTTGAAACCACGGCGCTCGGAGCCGCGTACCTTGCCGGGCTTGCGGTGAACTTCTGGAGCAGCACGGAAGAGATCGCGAAGAGGCGCAAACCGGATACGATCTTCCAACCCAAGGCGAACAAGAAAGAAATGGACGCGCGGCAGGCGAAGTGGCAGGACGCGGTACAACGCGCCGGTGGGTGGAATCGTGATATGCCGGCCGATAAGGAGAAGCCATGAATCGCGATGAGATGCTGGCCCGCATGCGGGAGCGTGGTACACACAACGAACCCTGGGACGTGATCGTGATCGGCGGCGGCGCTACGGGAGCAGGCGTGGCCGTCGATGCTGCATCGCGCGGCTTCTCCACGCTGCTGCTCGAGAAGGAAGACTTCGCCAAGGCGACCTCAAGTCGCAGCACGAAGCTCGTGCACGGCGGCGTTCGCTATCTGGAACAGGGCAATATCTCACTCGTGATGGAAGCGCTGAAAGAGCGCGGCATCCTGAGAAACAACGCGCCGCACCTGGTACACGATGTGCAGTTCGTGGTGCCGAATTATTCCTGGTGGGAGGCGCCGTTCTATGGCATCGGCATGAAGGTCTATGACCTGCTTGCGGGCAAGTACGGATTCGGTAAATCGAGCGTACTCTCGCGCGCGGAAGTGATGGAGCGCATCCCGACGCTGCGCCAGGACGGCTTACGTGGCGGGGTGGTGTACCACGATGGCCAGTTCGACGACGCGCGGCTGCTGATCCAGCTGATCGAGACCGCGGCGGACCACGGCGCGGTTGTGCTCAACTACGCTCCGGTCCTCGAGCTGCGCAAAGGCGGTGACGGCTTTGTTGATGGAGTCGTTACCGAAGATTCTGAGACGCGCGAGCGGTTCACGCTGGGAGCGCGCGTGGTCGTCAACGCCACGGGAATTTTCACGGACGAGATCCGGCGCATGGGCGACGCGAACATCCAGCCGATGGTCGCGCCGAGCCAGGGCATTCACCTGGTGCTGGACCGATCGTTCCTGCGCGGCAACACAGCCGTAATGGTGCCCCACACGAGCGACGGCCGCGTACTGTTTGCGATTCCCTGGCATGAGCACACCGTCGTCGGTACGACCGATACACCCATTGACCAGCCTTCCTACGAGCCGCTGCCCTTTGAGCAGGAGATTGAGTTCGTGCTCGAAACCGTCGGCGAGTACCTGAGCCGCAAACCGGCGCGCGAGGACGTCCTGAGCGTGTATGTCGGCATCCGGCCGCTGGTCAAGGCTGCGGGCTCGGACGCGAGCAAGACCTCGGCACTCTCGCGCGATCACACCATTCACATCGACCAGTCCGGTCTGCTGACGATTGTCGGCGGCAAGTGGACCACCTATCGTCACATGGCCGAGGACGCTGTGAATCACGCGATTACGCTGGGCAAACTGGATGACAGCAAATGCGTAACCGAAAACCTGCGCATTCACGGCTACGCCGAAATCACGAAGTTGCGCGAGCCTCTGTTCGTCTACGGCTCGGACGCGGACAAGATTGAGGCGCTCGTACAGGAACGTCCGGAGCTCGGCGCGCGGCTTCACCCCGATCTGCCCTACAATGCGGCAGAGGCGGTGTGGGCCGCGCGGCACCAGATGGCTAGCACGGTGGAGGATTTGCTGGCGCGCCGCACACGCTCGCTGTTCTTGAATGCGCATGCGGCGATCGCGATGGCTCCCGACGTCGCTTTACTGATGGCGGCCGAGCTTGGCAGGGACAAGGCCTGGGCCGACGCGCAGGTGAGCAGCTTCAACAAGCTTGCCGCGCAGTACACGCTCGCCAAGACACTGAGCGAAAAGCCGAATGAAACGAAAACGCACACAGCGGCATAACCGGATCGACGGAGGGAAGACAATGCATTCGCCGATGCTGGGTGAATTTATGGGCACGTTCATCATGATGCTGCTCGGCGATGGCGTGGTCGCGGGCGTGAACCTGAAGCGCAGCAAGGCGGAGGGCTCCGGATGGATCGTCATCACGACTGGCTGGGCCTTTGCCGTGCTCTGCGGCATCTTTACGGCGAACCTGTTCGGCAGCAGCGACGGACACCTCAACCCCGGCATCACCCTCGCCTTCGATATCGAGCACGGTAATTTCGCAACCCTGTTGCCGTATGCCCTCGCCCAGTTCGCGGGCGGCTTTTGCGGAGCGGTGCTGGTCTGGTTGTTTTATCTGCCGCACTGGAAGGAGACCGACGACGCGGAGGTCAAGCGCGGCGTGTTCTGCACGGGGCCTGCGATTCGCAGTTATCCCTCGAACCTTCTCTCCGAGTGCGTCGCGACGTTTGTGCTGGTGCTCGTTGCCGGAGCCATGAGTTCCCGGCTTGTGCTCACGACCGGTGCGGCGCCCGGGTTCAGCCCGTACCTGGTGAGCTGCCTGATCTGGGGAATCGGGCTGTCGCTCGGCGGCACGACGGGGTACGCCATCAACCCGGTCCGCGACCTGGGCCCTCGGATCGCTCATGCGATTCTGCCCATTCCGGGCAAGACGGACTCCGACTGGAGCTATGCTTGGGTTCCAGTTTTGGGTCCGCTGCTTGGCGCAAGCCTTGCCGGATGGATCCTGCATCTACTGCGCGCCTGAGCGCCAGCGCGTGCGAGGGCTCCAATCAGCATCGCAGGTTCACTTCGCTTTCCTGCTGAACGTGAGCACGGCAACAGAATCCGGCGGGAGTGATAGATTGCACGTTTCGCCGCAGCGCACTTTCTT
>CAXTSA010000089.1:0-9623 GCA_964246755.1 uncultured Acidobacteriaceae bacterium | reverse complement strand
CCCATGATGATCTCCTGCAGATAGGTGTAGACCACCAGGAGAAAAGCCGCTGTCACCTCAAAACCAACCGTGGCGCTGATGAGCGCGATTGTGCCCGAGGAGAAAACCTGACCCGTAGTGCCCAGTGGAATCACGTTGGTGAGAAATGGCAGCCCGATGAGCAGCGGGACGAGACCGATGATCGCGTAAGCTCCGGCTCCGGCTGCTTCCAGGGCCTCCACCATGCGATGCGAAGTGATGCGGGTGAACGCCTCAGTGTTTTCGCTCAGGTAGACGAGCACGGGCGCGGCCGCGAGGATGACGCCTGCCTGGAACCCACCGCCTGGAGTGAGCTGCCCGTGCAGCCCAATGTACAGGCCGAAGATGACGGTGAGTCCCGCGACAGGCAGCGTAACGGCGCGAACCGCCGTGCTGAGCACCGCTCTGTCCGTGACATTGCCAGGGGTAGACCTGCCCGCGACAGAGGCCTGTTCATCCCGGCGCAGCAGCAGCATGACTCCAAGCACCGCGGTGAACAGGATGAACTCTTCGCCGAGCGTATCAAAGCCGCGGTAGTCGTAGTTGATCGCGTTGATCGTGTCGGTCGCGTGCCGCTCGTACACGGCCATGTGCGCGACGTACTCGCCATAGGATCCGTGGAAACTACCCCATGCTGGCAGGCCCGCCCCCGCGTAACAGTACAGGGCGAAAAACAGAGCCGCGAAAGGGAGAAAAATCCGCACGCGCAGGCGCTCAGGCATGGTCTTCGCTCCCCGTTTTCAGCCCGTCCGCTTTTCTTTTGGCAGCCGCGTGGAAGCGCATCCTGGAGACGGCCAGCATGAGCATGAGCGGAAGTGCAACCGCGCCCACCGTGATCTGCGAAAGCGCCACGTCCGGCGCCTGGAAGACAAAAAACATCAGCGCGTTGAGCAGCCCGTAGAAGCCGAGCGCGATGATCTGCTCGGTCACATCGCGGGTGCGCACCACCGCAAAGCCGGCAACCCCGATGAGCAGCAGCAACGCCCCGCCGAAGATGATCAACGCTGCCCCTGGTGTGAGCGTGAGGACGAGCGTGAGCTTGCGAAACGCAGCGCATCCGGATCGGTCGACTCGCCGGTGCCAAGCTGGCGAAAGCGGAAGGCGCGCGCCGTAGCATGGCTCACGACGGAGTTGATGCCCAGCAGAACGAGCGCGATCAGGGCAGTTTTGAACGCGACCTGACCTAAGCCCTCCTGAAGGAACACCGCAACCGTGAGCACAACTACGCCGAGTGACGCCGGCAGAGATAGATAGTGCAGCGCCTGTACCGGCTCGCGCATACGCCACATGCCGACAGCGCCCAGCCAGCAGAGCGTAACAGTGACAGTGAGCAGGGCCGGCACCGCGATGTGAAGAGCCGTCATAAATGCTTCTCCAGAAAACGCGCGAAAACCAGTCCACCGCCGAAGGACAGGATCGCCAGGGCGAGCGGCAGGTCGATGTAGGGGGTGCGGGCAAAGCCGACAGTAAAGAGCACCATCGTGATCGTAAGCAGCAGGCTTGTCATCTCGAAACCGACGAGCCGGCGCTCCGGCGAACCGCGCAGACACATATCCGCGCATGGCACAAGCGCCGCCGCAACCGCAATCCCCGCGATGAGCCATGCGTTCAGCATGATGTGGACGCCTCACCCGCGCCCAACTCTCGCGCCATTTCTGACAGCGGAGTCTCGGCGAGCTGGTGCACCAGCATCAGCTTTCGATGTTGGTGAATACCGAGCACAATCGAGTTCGGACTGGCCGTCATGTACGCCACGGCGAGGGTTTCCCGCGCGAGCTTGCGCGCATCGGGCGGCTGCGAGGAAGAGGCGTCAAACGCGTGGACCATGTAAAGCGATTCGGCAGCGCGAATACCGAACAGATCGCGGGACAAGATGCCGATGACGAGGAATGCATCGTGGACAATCTGCCCAGGAACATGCCGGATTTCGAGGACATCCCGCACATTCCAGGCGAAGTGATCGGCTTGGGCGCGCCACATGTAGGCCATGAAAGCAGTGCAGGCAAGGGCACACACTGCGCCGAGCAAGCACTCCTGCGCGGGCGCACCCGCGACGAACACGAGCCACAACGCGGACGCGCCGGCAAGAGCTATCGCGAGAGAGCCGAGCGGACCGGGATGCGGCCGCGATTGTTTCGCGTTTCCCATGTCGCTCGTAAGACTCTCATTCTCCGGACGAAGATGCTTGCGCTATTTCAGCGCGCTGTCCAGAGCACGGATGCGAGCCGTCCGCTCAGGATGATTCACGGGAAAGCCTCTGCGAATCGCTACAGTGGCGCGACTTCCTCGCCCACCTTCCCTGCCCCGACGGCGCGTATACGGGCCGAGTAACTTGCCTCGATAAATGCCGAAAACAGCGGGTGCGGCTCGAGCGGTTTGGACTTGAACTCGGGGTGGAACTGGCAGCCTACAAAGAAGGGGTGACCGGGAATCTCGACGATCTCAACATAGGTGGCATCCGGGGTGGTGCCGGTGATGCGAAGACCGGCGCCTGCGAGCAGCGACTCGTACTCGCGGTTGAACTCGTAGCGGTGGCGGTGCCGCTCGGATATCTCGGTCGTCCCATAAGCCTGGGCGGCGAGCGAATCGGGCTGCATGACGCACTCCCAGGCGCCTAGCCGCATGGTTCCGCCCATCTCCTCAACCCCCGTCAGCTCGCGCAGTTTATAGATGACCCGGTGAGGCGTGGCGGGGTCGAACTCGCTCGAGTTGGCGCCGTGGAGGCCGCACACATGGCGCGCATACTCAATGCAGGCGGTCTGCATCCCGAGGCATATGCCGAAATACGGCACCTTGTTTTCGCGCGCGTAACGAATCGCGTTCAGCATGCCCTCGATGCCACGCTTGCCGAAACCTCCGGGAACAAGAATGCCGTCGAAGCCTTCCAGCTGCTCGGCATACCCAACAGTTTCGAGGCCCTCCGCCTCGATCCAGGTCACGCGCAGCTTGAGCTGGTGCGCGAGCGCGCCGTGAGTGAGTGCTTCCTTGAGCGATTTGTAGCTGTCCTCGTACTCAACATACTTGCCGACAATGCCGATCGAAACCTCGTCGCGCGGGTGGTAGGCATGCTCCACCAGTTCCTGCCAGCGACTCAGATCGGCGCTCTTCGGCGCCAGGTGCAGGTACTTGAGGATGAGCGCGTCAACGCCCTCCTCGGCGAAGTTCAGCGGCACCTCATAAATTGAGTCCACATCGCGGGCGCCGATCACGGCCTGCTCTTCGAGGTTGCAGAACAGCGCGATCTTGCCCTTGAGCTCGCGGGAAAGCGCGCGATCGGAGCGGCAGAGCAGGATGTCGGGCTGGATGCCGATTGAAAGCATCTCCTTGACGGAATGCTGGGTGGGTTTGGTCTTTAGCTCCTGCGCGGCCGAGATCCAGGGCACCAGCGTGACATGAACGAAAACAGTATTTTCGCGGCCCAGCTCCTGGCGCATCTGCCGGATGGCTTCGAGAAACGGCAGCGATTCGATGTCGCCGACCGTGCCGCCAATCTCGACAATGGTCACGTCGGCCGGGTGGGCGCCGTCGATCCGCCCCGCCACCTTGCGCATCGCGTTCTTGATCTCGTTCGTCACGTGCGGGATGACCTGGACGGTCTTGCCCAGGTAGTCGCCGCGACGCTCCTTGGTGATGATCTGCTCGTAGATACGGCCGGTGGTCAGGTTGTTGTCGCGCGTCAGCCTGGCGTGGGTGAAGCGCTCATAGTGGCCCAGGTCGAGGTCGGTTTCCGCGCCGTCGTCGGTGACGAAGACCTCGCCGTGCTGGAAGGGCGACATGGTGCCGGGGTCCACGTTCAAGTAGGGGTCGAACTTCATCAGGTTGACCCGCATGCCTCGGCTCTCAAGCAGGCAGCCGATGGAGGCCGCGGCCAGGCCTTTGCCAAGCGAGGAAACGACGCCGCCGGTCACGAAAATGTACTTTGCTGACACAAGAAGCCTCCCGTGGTGTGTAGTTCCTAGAGAACGGCGCGTACCGGCGGGAAAACGGGCGGGTACGATCTAGTATTGCAGAGGTCTTTCCCCCTGCAAAGGTCGCCGGACGATCCGGCGCAAGCACTCACGGAGACAAAGGGGAAGCAAGCATCGCGACCGAACCGGTAGAAACTCAGGGCAAGCTTGAGGCGGTTCCGCAAGAGAGCTCCTCGCGATGGCGAACAGCCTGCCGCGCCGGTGCAATCGCCTCGGCGGCGTTCCTGCTGGGGTGTGTGGGGCTGTTTGTCTACCGCACCAGGCACTGGCCGCTGGTCAACGACCCGGCGCTGATGCATTACGTCGTTTTCCTGATACGGCAGGGCATGGCGCCCTACCGGGAGATCGGCGATATCAACCTGCCGGGGGCGTACGTGCCCGAGTGGGTTTCGATGAGCCTGGCTGGCCTGTTCCATGTCTCCGACGCGGCGATGTGGCGGGGGATGGACGTTGCGGCGCTGCTGCTCGCGGGCTGGGCAATGGCGCGGATTGCCAGACCGTGGAGCCGGTTTGCGGGGGTGTGGGCCGGGGCGCTGTTTGCGCTGTACCACGGGCGCGACGGCGTGGGCCATGCCGGGCAGCGGGATCTGTGGGTGGCGGTGCTGCTGCTGTGGGCGGTCTCCACCCTGATCGGCGCGATGAGGCAGCCCCACAAGCGCGGGCAGGGCTGGCGGCTGGCCTGCTTCGGGTTGCTGGTGGGCGCTGCCTGTACGGTCAAGCCGGTGGTGATTCCCTTCCTGCTCTCCCTCGTGCCCTTGCTGCTGTGGCGCCGTAAAGCCGGGACGCGCGCCCTGCTGTCCGTGGGCGCAGGGTTTGCGCTTCCATTGCTCGGATGCCTGGCTTTTGTTGCAAGCTGGGCGGCGCTGCCTGCTTTCTGGCAAGTGCTGCGGGTGACGCTTCCGTACCATGCCAGCCTGGGCGATGGCACGGTGCGGCAACTGCTTGAGCGCAGCACCATTTCTTCGATCGGCAAGCTGCTGGTCTTGCCTTTGGCGGCTGTTTTGCTTGCGGAAGGGTGGCGAGCGGGACGCAGGGCGTTCCGGACGGGCCCGAGCGACGGTTCCGGTTGGGTCGGTAGCGCGGAACGGTTTCTACTGGCCGGGTGTGTGCTGCTTGGGCTGCTCTCATTTGTGGCCCAGGGCAAGGGCTACCCTTACCAGCGCTATCCCTACGTGGCTTTTCTTTTCCTGTTCGCCGCGCTCGAGTTCGCCTCGGCGGCGGAGAGCAGCCGCAAGTTGCTGCGTGTCGCCGGGGTGGCTGGGTTTGCTTTTGGGGTGCTGTTTTGCGCGCCTGCATATTTGCGGGCAGCGGCCCGGGCGCAGTGGTCGACGCCTGTCTCAGCAATCGAGTCAGCGATCCGCGCGCAGGCGGGCGGCCGCGACGTGCATCGTCTGGACGGGCAGGTGCAATGCCTCGACGTGGTCTCCGGGTGCACGGACGCCCTGCTGCACCTGCACCTGCGGGAGGCGACAGGCACCATCTATGACGAGTTTCTGTTCCCGCAAACGCCCTCAGGCTGGGGCATTCCATACAGCGGCCCCATGCCGGGCACGCCTCAGGCGCCGGCCGTCACCACCGCGCAGACCACGTTCCGCACGGAACTGCGGCAGCACGCGCCGCGGGTTGTGATCGTCTCCGCCTGGCTGTTTCCTCAGGGGCCCGGCGACTACCGCGAACTGGCGCTATGGCCATGGCTCGACGCGTACCTGCGGGCGCACTACACCCTTGTCTCCGAGCAGAGCTTCCCTCGGGCGGAAAATGGGCCGCTGGGTTTTCGCGTGTACGCAAGGAAGTAGAGGGGCGGACGGTCCGGCATGCAGCGTGAGGGGGCTTTCCGGTAGGCTTCTAGCTGTGCGGCGTTGCCTTCTCAGCTTCGGTTTAGCGTTTCTGCTCTTGTGGCCGGCGGCGCGCGCGCAGGATGCGACAGGGCGGCAGCGTCTTGTCCTGAAAGACGGCAGCTACCAAGTGGTTCTGCGCTATGAAGTCAAGGGCGACCGGGTGCGCTTCCGCTCGGCCGAGCGGGATGACGGCTGGGAAGAGCTGCCCTCTGACCTGGTGGACTGGCCCGCGACCGCGCGCTACAACCATGAGCACTCCCCCGACGCGAAGCCGGACCCGAACAGCCCGGCGGCGCAGGAGGCTGCGGAACTGGACCGCCAGGCCGCGGCGCAGCGGGCCGATGAAGCCGGGCGGCAGCCGGAAGTCGCCCCCGGTTTGCGCCTGCCGGACGAAAGCGGCGTGTGGGCGCTCGACAGCTACAACAATCTCCCGGAGCTGGTGCGGATTCACCAGAGCGACGGCGATTTGAATACGGACCTGGGACACACGGTGAAAGCGGCCGCGATTCCCAAGCCGAGTGATCGGGGAGGGGCGCGCGACCTGATCCGCTTGCCGGGGTACAAGGCGGCGGTCGCATTCCACGTGGCGCGCCCAGTGTTCTACATCGCGCTCGACGTGAGGAACGAGCCGGCACGCGAGGATGCGATGGTGGTGGACACGCACGGGGCTTCGGCCGCGGCCATGTCTTCAGCAATGACCGACAAGAAAGAGAAAGCCTCCCCGAACAGCACCTACGCGCTGGTGCGCCTGCGGGTGTGGAAGGACCAGCGGGCGGCTTCGGCCGAGCAACTGCGCGGGCTTGGCGCCGGCGGCGCGGCGGACGGCAGCGCGGAGATCGTCGCGACCGAGCGGGCGATTTGTCCGGCGGCCACTGGATGCGGATCGCGCCGCGCGGCGACCTGAACCTGGGACAGTACAGCCTGGTAGAGCTGCTGGGCGACGGAGGTTTCAATCTGGACGGCTGGGATTTCGGCGTGAACCCCATGGCGCCGGAGAACAAGGGCGGGTTCCAGCCGATCGTCCGCGACGAGACCGCTCCCTGAGCGGGGCTGGGAGCGATGCCGGCCCTCGAGCACGATGACAAGCCGAACCTGACCCGCGAACCGTCGCCCGCTTTCGGACGCCCGAGCAGCAGCATTGCGCCATCTCGCCCGGTCGCTGCATCAGATAGGGAGTCTTCACTATGGCAACTACCCCCTTCGAGATCTCGTTACCCGGCATGGAAAGGCTCCCGTCCTCGTCGGCAGGTTTCGCGCCGACGAGACGTCTCACCGACAAGTTCGGGAGACGGATTACGGACCTGCGCATCTCGGTGACGGACCGCTGCAACTATCGCTGCGTGTACTGCCGGAACGGGGAGGAAGACGTTCAGCCAAGTGAGCTGCCGATGGAAGACTACCTGCGGATGGTGCGGGTATTTACCTCGCTGGGGATCGAGAAAGTGCGTCTGACCGGCGGGGAGCCGCTGCTGCGGCGCGGGCTGGTCGAGCTGGTGAGCGAGCTTGCCCAGTTGCGGACGGCCGACGGCAAGCGGCTCGATCTGGCACTGACGACCAACGGGCATTTGCTGGCCAAGCTCGCCATACCTCTGCGCGATGCCGGCCTGAACCGGGTCACGGTGAGCATGGATGCGGTAGAGCCGGAGACCTTTGCGCGGATCACGCGGGTGCCGGGGTCGTTCGACCACGTGCTGCGCGGGGTACGGGCAGCGCGCGATGCAGGCCTGGGGCCGGTAAAGGTGAACTGTGTGCTGCTGCGCGGCTTCAATGACGACCAGATCGTTCCCTTCGCCGAGTTCGCCCGTTCCGAAGACGTGATCGTGCGTTTTATTGAGTTCATGCCGCTTGAGGAAGACCGGATCTGGGCGCCGGATACCGTGGTGCCGCTCGACGAGGTTCTCGCGAAGCTCGGTAGCTTTCGCCCGGTTGTCGCGCTGCCGGCAAATCATCCCAGCGAAACGGCGCGGCGATACACGTTCGACGATGGCATAGGCGAGATCGGCGTGATCGCGCCGGTGTCGCAGGCCTTCTGCGGGGCGTGCAGCCGGGTGCGGCTGACCTCGGACGGTAAGATCCGCACCTGCCTTTTCTCGCACTTCGACCATGACCTGCACGGGGTCATGCGGCGCAGCGGTAGCGATGAGGACGTGGCGGACTTCATCGAGGCCACAATCCAGAAGAAGGAAGCACGGCACCATATCGGCGAGAAGGGTTTTCTGCAGCCGGGGCGCACGATGGTGCATATCGGCGGTTAAAGCCGCTTTGTAAGGAACCGCTTGCAGCGCCTAGGATGGTACGGTGTGCGGCTGGCGCCACCTTTGGTGGTGGCCGGCGTTTGCAATGATAGGGAAACGATGGCCATTCTTCGCTCCACCTTCATCTCGCTGTCGCGAAATCAGCCACTTCGTCGGTTCTCCGAGGCTTCGGCAGCCGGTCGCCGCGTCTCCTCGCGATTTGTCGCAGGCCTCGAGGTCGAAGAGGTGTTACGCGCGACCGCGGAGCTCAACCGGCACGGCATCGCGGCGACACTCGACAGCCTGGGCGAGAACGTGCACACGCCGGAGGAAGCGCAGCGCTCGGCCGCAATCTACCACCGGCTGCTTGACGCGATCGGCGAGCGTTCGCTCGACAGCAACGTAAGCGTGAAGCTGACCCAGATGGGCATGGATCTGAGCCCCGGCCTGGCGGAGGGGATCGTCGGCGACCTGGTGGAACACGCGGCGCAGGTGGATACATTTCTGCGCGTGGACATGGAAGGTTCGGCGTACACGCAGGCCACTCTCGACCTGGTATGCCGCCTGCATCGGCAGTTTCCCGGCCGTGTTGGCGTGGTGATACAGGCGTATCTGCGGCGCTCGGCCGACGATATCCGGATGCTGCTCGGCGAAGGCATCCGCATCCGCTTGTGCAAGGGCGCCTATCAGGAACCGGCCTCGGTCGCGTTTCCGGAGAAGGCGGAGGTGGATGCGAACTACATCCGGCTTACGGAGATGCTGCTGACAAGCGGCGTGTACCACGGTATCGCCACGCATGACCCCCGCATGATCGCGGCGACTGAAGAAATCGTGCAGCGCAAGGTCCTTGCGCATGAGAGTTTCGAGTTCCAAATGCTGTACGGGGTGCGCCGCGATCTGCAGCGTTCGCTCATTCAGCAGGGCTACCGGATGCGGGTGTACGTGCCGTTTGGGCGCGAGTGGTACCCGTATTTTATGCGGCGGCTCGCCGAGCGCCCGGCCAACGTGCTGTTTCTCGCGAAGAACTTCTTTCGTAGTTAGCTGAAGCTACCGTTCGTGATAGGGCTCGATCGAGAGCAGGTCCGAGAGGACGGAGCGTTCCTGTGGGGAGTATTCAGCCTGAAAACGCGCCGACTGCAAAGCTCCGCCCCGCTGCTCCGGCGGCAGATTCCTCAAATCGCGAAAGGCTTGCCGGACAGCCTGCCGGCGATCCTGCGGCATGAGCCCCAGCGCCTGGCTGGCACTGCGGATCTCCTGCTTCCGTTCCGGCGGAAGCGCCTCAAAGCGCTCGTTGCGTTCTAGAAGGCGCTGCCGCTGCGCCGGCGGCTCCATATCCAGGCGATGCAGCCGATTGACGAGTCCCTCTTGCTGCTCGGCGGGCAACCGGGCAAACCCCGGCTCCCGCCGCAGAGCATCCTCCTGCTGGTTCGGGCTCAGATTCTGGTGCTGCGCGAACCACTGGGGCAGGTGCTCGCCCGTGCCTGCCCGGCCACCCGCGCCGCCATGGAATGGGGGTCCGCCGTGCTCGCGTGCGCCCTCACTTCCTTGTTCCACGCCGTGACCAG
>CAXTSA010000088.1:1173-9651 GCA_964246755.1 uncultured Acidobacteriaceae bacterium | reverse complement strand
GTGCAGGGTTCCGCTGACAAGCCCAGGCGTAAAACGCGCGAGACAGGCGGCTGCAAGGTATCTACATCAGTCCGCTGAAGGCACTGGCTGTGGATGTCGAGCGTAATCTGCGCTCGCCGCTCGCCGGCATCGCGAACATGGCGCGCGGGCGCGGCATTCCGTTCCACGTGCCTGAGATCGCGATCCGCACCGGCGACACCTCGCAACGCGATCGCGCGCGCTTCCGCCGCAACCCCGGCGAAATCCTGATCACCACTCCTGAGTCGCTGTACCTGCTGCTCACCTCCGACTCGGCTGCATCGTTGCGCACCGTAGAGACGGTCATCGTCGACGAGATTCACGCGCTCGTGCCGACCAAGCGTGGCGCGCACATGGCGCTCTCGCTCGAGCGCCTGGAGGCAATCGTCAACGAAGGCTCAGGCCGTCGCTTGCAGCGCATCGGGTTGTCTGCGACGCAGCGCCCGCTTGAAGAGGTCGCGCATTTTCTCGCCGGTGCGCAAGCCCGCGAGAGCGAACCGGTGCTCGCGCTAGCGCCCGCTGAAGCGGCCGAGGATCTGCGCGAGGAAAGCGAGCGCGAGTGGACCAGCGAAGCCGAGCCGGTCGCCGATAACCTGAAGCCCGCGGAGGCTCCAGTCGTCCTTGACGCGGCTGCGCGTTACCGACCGGTCACGATAATCAACGCCAGCGAGCCGAAGCGGCTTGAGCTGAAAATCGAAGTACCGGTCGAGGACATGGCGCGGCTTGGCGAAATGGAAGAGCTGCCCAGCGGCGCCGCCTCGCAAGGGCCTAAACGCACATCTATTTGGAGCGCCATTCACCCGCGGCTGCTTGAGATCGTGCGCGGGCGCACCTCCACGCTGATTTTCGTCAACAGCCGCCGCATCGCCGAGCGGCTTGCGGGCGCGCTCAATGAGCTTGCCGAGGAAAACATCGCGCGCGCGCATCACGGATCGCTTGCAGCGGCGCAGCGATCGGAGATTGAAGAGCTGTTAAAGGCCGGCAGGATCAAGGCCCTCGTCGCGACTTCCTCGCTCGAGCTCGGCATCGACATGGGCGCGGTTGACCTCGTGATTCAGATCGAAGCCCCGCCCTCGGTCGCGAGTGGCATGCAACGCATCGGCCGCGCCGGTCACTCGGTCGGGGCGGCGAGCGAAGGCATCATCTTCCCGAAATACCGCGCCGACCTGCTGGCGTGCGCGGCTGTGACACGCGCGATGCATGAGGGCCTGGTTGAGTCGACGCGCTTTTTGCGGAACCCGCTCGACGTGCTGGCGCAGCAGATGGTCGCGATCGTTGCGCAGCCGCCTTCGCTGGCCCTGCGCGAGGAGGAGTCAAAGCGTACAAAGAAATTGAAGGCCGAGTTTGATGAAGAACGCTCACCCGGGATCGCCGTCGAGGCGCTTTACGCCATCGTGCGTGCGTCCGCTCCGTACGCCGAACTTTCACGCGGCGCGTTTGAAGGCGTGCTCGACCTGCTCGCCGGGCGTTACCCGTCGGACGAGTTCGCCGAGCTGCGCCCCCGTGTGACCTGGGACCGCGTGACGAACATTGTCACGCCGCGCCAGGGCGCGAAAGGCCTCGCGATTCTGAACGGCGGCACCATTCCGGATCGCGGGCTGTACGGCGTCTTCCTCTCCGGCTCTGAGAAGAAACCAATCCGCGTCGGCGAGCTCGATGAAGAAATGGTCTTTGAAAGCCGCAACGGCGACACGTTCATCCTTGGCGCGAGCACCTGGCGCATCGATGAGATCACGCATGACAAGGTGCTTGTGTCGCCGGCTCCGGGCGAGCCCGGCAAAATGCCGTTCTGGCATGGCGACAACGCCGGGCGCCCTCTTGAGTTCGGCCGCCGCATCGGTGCGCTCACCCGCGAGCTGCGCGCGCTGCCGCATAACGTCGCGCTCACGCGGCTCGTGCGCGAGCATGACCTCGACGCCAAGGCCGCCGAGAATCTGCTGCGCTTTCTCGCTGACCAGGAAATTGCAACAAGTGTAGTGCCGGATGATCGCACCATCGTGATTGAGCGCCTGCGCGACGAACTGGGCGACTGGCGCGTGTGCGTGCTCACCCCCTTCGGCTCGCGCGTGCATGCGCCCTGGGCTATGGCGGTGACGGGCCGGATTCGCGCGAGCGGCGGCCCCGATGTCGAGGTAATGTGGGCCGATGACGGCTTTGTGCTGCGATTCCCAGACTCTGACGCGCCGCCTGATGCCGACATGCTGCTGCTCGATGCCGAGGAAGCCACCGGTCACGTGCTGCGCCAGCTCGGGGCTACCGCGCTGTTCGCAGCCAAGTTCCGCGAGTCTGCCGCGCGCGCGCTGTTGCTGCCGCGCCGCCGCGCGCAAGGCCGCACCCCGCTGTGGCAGCAGCGCAAACGCGCCTACGACCTGCTCGCCGTCGCGTCGCGCTACGCATCGTTCCCCATGCTGCTCGAGGCCTATCGCGAGTGCATGCGCGATGTCTTCGACATGCCCTCGTTTCTGGAAACGCTGCGTGCGGTTGAGAAGCGCCAAATCCGCGTCCACGTCGCCGACACGCGAACGCCGTCGCCGTTTGCCGCCTCGCTGCTGTTTTCCTATGTCGCCAATTACATTTACGACGGCGATGCACCTCTGGCCGAGCGTCGCGCGCAGGCGCTCTCCATCGACCAGGAACAACTACGCGAGCTGATGGGCGATGCCGACCTCCGCGAACTGTTGGACCCCGACGCCATCGCCGAGGTGGAAGAGCAGTTGCAATCGCTCGGCGAGATGGGCCAGGCGCGCAGCATGGACGCGATGCATGATTTGCTGCTGCGCCTTGGCGATCTATCGCGCGAGGAGCTGCGGCACCGTACCGCCTCGGCCGAAGTGTTTCTAGCGCTCGAACGCCTCGTTCGCGCGCGTCGTGTGCTCGAAGTAAAAATCGCAAGCGAGAAGCGGCTCATTGCGGTCGAAGACGCGGCACGCTACCGCGACGCGCTCGGCATACCGCTGCCGCCGGGCTTACCCACCGCGCTGCTCGCAACCGTCGCAACCCCCGTACTCGAGTTGCTGCGACGTTACGCCCGCACCCATGGCCCATTCACGCTCGGGGACGCGCAGGCCCGCTTCGGCTTTGACGCGCAACTCGCCGAGGCCGCGCTGCGTCAGCTTTTACTTGACGGCCGCGTGGTCGAAGGAGGCTTTCGCCCCGGCGGAATCCACCGTGAGTGGTGTGACAGCGAGGTGCTTCGGCTGATCCGCCGCAAGTCGCTCGCACGCCTGCGTAAGGAGGTCGAGCCAGTCGAGCAGCACATGCTCGCGCGGCTCAACACGCACTGGCAGGGCGTGTTGCAGAAGCGCCGAGGCTTGGACGCGCTGCTTGATACGATTGAGCAACTGCAGGGCGCGCCGCTCGTGGCTTCGTTGCTTGAAACCTCCATCTTGCCTGCGCGTGTCGTGCGCTACACTCCCGGCGATCTCGACACGTTGATCGCCGCAGGGGAAGTGACATGGTGCGGACTCGACGCGCTCGGCGAGCATGATGGACGCATCGCGCTTTACCTTTCCGACATGCTGCCCACTCTACGCAACCCAAGTGCTGCCGTTCCGGAAAAAGACGCGCTATCGGAGCGCGAGCAGCAGCTTGCGGCGCAACTGAGCCGAGGCGGCGCGATGTTCTTCGCGCAATTGCACGACGCGGTCGGCGGCGGTTATCCGGGCGAAACTCTCGATGCGCTCTGGTCGCTGGTGTGGCGCGGCATCGCGACCAATGACACCTTTCACGCCCTGCGCGCTTACGTGCAGAAGCCCTCCGGTACGGCGCGTAACCCCAAGCGCCAGCATAACGTGCAAACAAACTTTCGCTCGCGCCGCACCACGCCACCCAGCGCGCAGGGTCGCTGGACGCTACTACCCTCAGGCGACGCGCTCGCGAGCAGTACTGAGTGGAGTCACGCGATCACCCAGCAGATGCTCAACCGTTACGGAGTGCTCACGCGCGAGTCGATTGCGAGCGAAAACCTGCCTGGCGGGTTCAGCGCTGTGTACGACGTGCTCAAGGCGATGGAGGAGAGCGGCCGCATTCGCCGCGGCTACTTCGTCGCGGGCCTGGGCGCGACCCAGTTCGCGCTGCCCGCCGCGGTCGACCTGCTGCGCTCGCTCCGGTCCGGGGCCGCGCCTGAGCCGGCTGAAACTGTAACCATAGCTGCGACAGATCCCGCGAACCCGTACGGCTCCATCCTGCGCTGGCCTTCCATCGAAGAGAATACGGAGCAGGACGCGAGCGCCGCCCGCACCCTCACGCGCAGCGCGGGCGCAAGTGTGACACTGCGCAACGGTGAGCTGGTCGCGTACATGCGGCGCAGCAACCCGCACGTGCAGTTCTTTCTGCCGACCGATGAGCCGGAACGCTCGAAAGCCGCGCGCGACCTTGCCGCTCACCTCGCGTTGCAAACGCAGGAGGAGATGCGCACAGGGACCGAGGCCCAGCAGCGCGGTGGCCTGCTGCTGGCAACTATCAACGGCGAGCTCACACACCTGCACTGGATGGCCCGCATTCTGCAGGATGCAGGCTTCCAGGCGGCACCCATGGGCTTCAATGTCCGGCGTGTGCTGCCATCGCTCGCCGGCGCGCGACCGGTAGCCGGAGGCGTGCAATAAATGCCTGAAGGAGACACAATCTATCGCTCGGCGCGCGCGCTAGGACGCGCGCTTACCGGCAAGGTCGTCACGCATTTCGAAACCGCGTTGGCTCCACTGGCGAGCGTCGACGACAACACCCCTGTCGCGGGCCGCACTGTCGAGCACATCGAAGCACGCGGCAAATGGCTGTTAATTTACTTTTCAGGCGATCTCATCCTCGTCACGCACATGTTGATGAGCGGTTCGTGGCACATCTACCGTGCCGGAGAAAAGTGGCGTGTTCCGCGCCGCGGCATGCGCTGCGTCCTTCGCGTTCGCGGCGAAGTCCCTGGCGAAGTCCCCAGCGAAAAAGGCGACTTCGAAGCTGTGGCATTCAATGTGCCGGTCGCGAAGTTCTTCTCGGCGCGCACGCTCGAGCGCAACAGCATGATTCCGAAGCTCGGCCCTGACCTGCTCCGCGCCGACTACGACGAATCGGAAGCACGCGCGCGTGTGCTCGCACGCCCCGATGAGCAGATTGCCAATGTGCTGCTTAACCAGCGCGTGATCGCAGGTCTAGGAAACGTCTACAAGGTCGAGGTCTGTTTCCTGTGCGGCGTCCATCCGTTCCGCAAGGTGGCCTCGCTTACCGCGGCCGAACTCGACTGTCTGCTGTTTCAGTCGCGCAAGCTGATCGGCGAAAACGTGCAGGAAAGCTCTCGTTCCGATGACAAGATCCTCACCTACACCGGCGCGCGCCGCACTACGGGTTCGGCCGACCAGGCCTCGCGTTTGTGGGTCTACGGACGGCAAGGGCAGCCCTGCCGCCGCTGCGGAGCTGCGGTGCTGATGCGCAAACAGGGCCCGGACGCGCGCTCGACATACTGGTGCCCGCAGTGCCAGCCCGGCGACGCCCCGGTCGCAGGCTGGGCAGTTACCAACGGGCGCAAACGTGTGGGTTGTTGAAGTCGGCAAGGTGAATGCGCCTGTAGATTGAACGCACCTTCTTTCCTGAATTGCGCCAGCGAACCGGATCAGGCGACCCTGAGTCGCTCGAACGACCCCAGGATCGTTCCGACTCCCCTCGAGGACAGGAGGCCTCGCGGCATACGGACCTGAAACTAGTTCGTAGCAGTCGTCGTGGCTCTGAAAGAAACGGAAAGCGGCCGATCCATCTCTCGTCACGGCAGTGATCGAACAACGAGGCTTGAGACTTGTGCCGACGAAAGGAGCGGTGGACGTTCCTATCCTCGACCACGTGGAAAAACAATCCGAGAATTAGCGTTTCGATTGTATGACGACTCACGCGCACGGCTGCATCAGCGTACCCGCCTCTCGCGCCGAAAAAATGAACTTCACAAGCGCGCCATGCGCGTAAAGCATTTCCAATCTAGGAAAGCTCGCGGAGCGTGAGCCAGCGCAGGCTCGCCACATCGAGTATGGTTATGCCGTCAAGAGCGACTAACAAGTCAAAGCCGGCCGCCTGCTCGCAACCGTTGAGAGCCCGGCCGAGTTCGCACCCGAAAACCTGTTATTCGACGGCTCTTCTCGCACGGCAACCGGCAGCGCGCCCATCAGGACGCCTCCGCGAGAGGTTAGCTGGTCCTTCCCGAGCCTTTGCGGACATTCTTGGCAGGCCATCTTTGGATTGACGCTGCTCAGCAGCGGTAAAAATCGCGCGGACCTCAAAAAGCGCTATCGCCGCCTTTCCGGATTGGCAATTGGCGTGGCATTGGCCTCAGGACGTTGCAGGTGCGACGAGCAGTCGTGGAAAATCGGTCAGGCTGGGGATGGGAACAACCCACTGACGTCGCAGAGGCGTCACAGCATAACATGCAAAGCGGAAGTTTCTTTGCGGAACCCAGCCAAAGCCGGCAGTCCAGTCTCAGTTTCCTAGAACCGGTTGAGTATTCAGGAAAGCAGGCGAGAAAACCAACTAGTAGCTGAGCGGATTCGCCGATTGCGGCCAATCATTAGAGGAGGAAGATGTGCGATTAGCTGGCAAGAAGGTGGTAGTCATTGGTGGAGCTTCGGGAATCGGCCTAGCAGCGGCGCGGATGGCGTTAGCCGAAGGAGCAAGCGTAACTATCGGGGATAATTCGCCTGACAATCTCTCCCGTGTAAAGTCAGAATTCGACGGAAATGCGGCCGTTAAAATAGTGCCGGTGGATGTGATGGACCTGTCGCAGGTCTCGTCATTTTTCGCCGACATCGATCGAGTGGATCACGTTTTTCTCACGGCGGGAATACTGGACCGCGGCAACTCAAGCGCGTTGACCGCGTCCATTGAAAGTCTTCGGAAGATTTTAGATACACGTCTGATGGGAGCGGCCTTTGTGGCTCGAGAGGCGCAATCCAAGTTCGCGCCGGGCGGATCGCTGACTTTGACCTCGGGTCTCGACGGTGATCGGCCGGCTAAAGACAGCACATTTGCGGCCGGCTCGGTTGAGGGGGTGAAGGGTATGGTCCGGGGTTTGGCGATCGATCTCAAGCCGATACGAGTCAACGCCGTTGTACCGGGTTTGATTGACACTCCGCTATGGGCCGGTTATCCCCACTTTAAAGAATTTGTCGAAGAGTTTACTAAAAACAATCCTATACCTCGGGTGGGCAAGGCTGAGGACGTGGCCGACGCCGCCATTTTCCTGATGCTCAACGGCTACATTACCGGCACGACAGTGACGGTAGACGGTGGCGCACCGTTAATCTGAGTAAGCGCGACGGTCGGCTAATCCGAGTGATCGTCGCTTTGGCGTAACTGCATTTCTCCACGTTGCTGGAGCCGATCGATGTTTCGGTTGTCTCCAACGGCTCCCTTCAGCCTTTAACCTGATTGATTGAATGAGGATGATGTGGCAAAGACCGCTTTCAACCAGCTTGTCCATATGCGGGCCAAGTCCGACCGTGAGACGGAGCTTCGTGAGCTTTTGGAAGCTCTTGTTGCGCACACTCGCGCCGAGGACGGTCCGGTCTCTTACGACTTGTTCCAATCTAAAACCGAGCCGACGGAGTTCACAATTTATGAGGGATGGGATAGTGAAGATGCTTTGAATCGACATAGCCGTTCGGCATATTTTCAAGATGTCATCGCGAAGCTAGGTGAATTGGTAGCGGAGCGGACCGGTGACGGTAAGCCGTTCGTGGGCGAGCAGCTGACGATGCTAACCGATCGCGCTTAATCGCCGCAAAGTTGTCTAAAAAGACTGGCTCCGGCTGTCGACTACCGTCGCCATAGACTGGCGACTGGTAATCTCGGTGGTTTTGATGCTTTGGACTGTGCTGCGCAAACAGCGCTGTACCTCCCGGAGCTGGCCTCGCCTCCGGGGAACTATCTCCCCTCACACCGCGATGCTGCGCTGACTAGGCAGCCGGAGGCAAACACAAACAGCTCAAAGCTACGGCTGCTGTTCTGTTTTGGGCTTGTGACCGAAGAGCTTGCCGAAGAAGCCGGGTTTCTTCGGCTCTGCGGGCGGCTGCGGCGCGGTTTGCCCCTGCGCTGTTTGCGGCGCGGCCGGCGTCGGGGTTGCCGCTCCGGGCTGCTGAACCGGCGCGGCTGGCCCTCTCTGCAAAGCTGCGGGCCCTTGCTGCGGAGCGCTCGCCTGGTCGTGCCCGATGCCGAAGATCTTCTGGAAAATATTTCGCTGGTCGTTGCCGGCCTGGTCGCAGGTGGTCAGGGGCGCTGTGCCGTCCAGGAAGGCCGCCGTGTAGTTATCCGGACAGCTCGCATCAGCCAACAGGTTGGTTGTTTTGTCCAGAGTCACAAGCGTCACTCCGGCAGGCGCGGGGAACTCGTGAACATCGCTGTACTGCGGCAGGGCCACGGCGCTTCATGAACTCGGCCCAGAGTGGTAAGGCGGCCTGGGCGCCGGTCAGAGTGAAAGAGGAGTAGTCGTCG
>CAXTSA010000088.1:0-1163 GCA_964246755.1 uncultured Acidobacteriaceae bacterium | reverse complement strand
CCACACGATGCAGATCAGGTTGCTCGTGTAGCCGGCAAACCACGCATCGTGGTCGCCCGAGGTGCCGGTTTTACCCGCGGCCGGCGAGGAGAAACCTAACTGGCGCGTACCGATGCC
Organism: uncultured Acidobacteriaceae bacterium; assembly: GCA_964246755.1. GTDB lineage: Bacteria > Acidobacteriota > Terriglobia > Terriglobales > Acidobacteriaceae > EB88. Next base: position 1,046 of record CAXTSA010000088.1, on the reverse strand, counting down.
GCTCCCCGAATTCATGACCGCCTCCATCATGTTGGTCGTCAAATAGGCCACCCTCGGATCGAGTACCGGGTGCATCTTAGCCGAAAAATCCTGCACCGGGTCGCCATTGGATGTGCGAATCGAAGCCAGCATCCACGGTTTGATCGCCGTGCCATTGTTTGCGAACGCGGTGTATGCGCCAGCCATTTCGAGCGGCGTCGCATCGTATGCGCCGAGCGCGACTGAGGGTGTGGCCCGCGCTGTCACGATGCCCGCATCGCGCGCCAGCGCCGCTACATTCCCAAAGCCCACCATTTGCGCTAGCGCAACCGTGGCGTTGTTCTCCGACTCTTTGAGCGCGTACTGCGCGGTGATTTCGTCCTGATACTTGCCGCGAAAGTTACGCGGCGAGTAGCTCTGGCCGTCGCCGAACTCGAACGTCTGCTGATCGTTCGGCAGCAGCATGGCCGGAGTAAACACCCCTGTAGCGCCGTCCGGTGTCGTCAGCTGCGTGCCCGCCAGAGACGAGTTAAATGCCGAGGCATAGACAAACGGCTTGAAGATCGATCCCGTGGGCCGGTGCGAAACGGCATGGTTCAGCTGCGATTGCCCGTAGTTGCGCCCCCCGACCAGCGCCAGCACCTGCCCGGTATGCGGGTCGAGCGCCACCAGCGCCACCTGCGGGTACACAACCGGCTCGCCCGCCGCGGCTGCTTTCGCGTGCCTGCGGTCGACCAGCGCGTCCACACGCTTGATGCCGGCTTCAACCGCCGCACTGGCCGCGGCCTGCAGCTGCGGATCGAGCGAGGTGTAGATGCGCAGGCCCTCCTGGTTCCAGTTCGCGTCGCCCAGTCGTGCCGCGACCTGGTCGCGCACCAGGTCGACGAAGTAGGGCGCCTGGTCCTGCTGCACGCTCACCGGGGCCAGCTTCAGCGGCGTGGCCTTGGCGTCCTCAGCCTCCGCCTTGCTAATCGCGCCAGTCTCGACCATCTGGTCCAGCACCAGATTGCGGCGCTCGACTGCGTGCACTGGGTGCCGCAGCGGGTTCAGCCGGCTCGGGCTCTGGA
>CAXTSA010000087.1:0-9733 GCA_964246755.1 uncultured Acidobacteriaceae bacterium | reverse complement strand
TAATGAGACCGATCGCGGTGCACGCGATCGCAGAGGATAGCGAGCACAGGATCTGGGTGGGCGGCTCGCAGCTGGTCACGATCGATCACGGCGTGGTTCGCAACCGGAGACTGCCCGGCGCTTATAGCCAGAATCGGGTCAAGAGCATTCTCGAAACCAGCGATGGAACCATGTGGATCGGCACAGTAGGAGGCCTTGATCGGCTTGAGCATGGTCGCTTCATCCCTGTTCCGGGGGTCACCGGCACGGTGCGCGCTCTGCGGCAGACCGCGGACGGTACGCTCTGGATCGGCACCATCGGAGATGGCCTTTGGACCTGGCGCGACGGCCTCCTGAAGCACATGGATGTGGATAGGCTGCTACCCAGCAAAACCGTCTTGAGTATCCTTGAAGACCGCAGCCGCCAAGTGTGGATCGGCACGCAGGCCGGCATGGTCTGCCTAAGCAGTACGCCCGTTCATGTACTGGCGCTGCCCGGCGGCTCCGATTCCGACTTTGGGACCATCTCGCGCGACGGTGACAGCGGCTTGTGGGTCGTCTCCTCGAAGGTGTTCCGGGTAAGCCACGGCGTTGCTTCCCCATACTCCTTTCCCCAGCTTGGCACGATGCCGGTGCGCAACGTTTTTCGAGATCGAGCCGGGCAGCTTTGGGTGGGCACGGACGGCAGCGGAGCGTTTCATCTGACGCCGAAAGGCGTTCGGCATTATTCGGCGCCGAAGGAGCTTACAAATAACTTCGTCCGTGCGTTTCTTGAGGGCCGTCGCGGCGACATGTGGATCGCGACCGATGACGGCGTTAGTCACATCAGCGCCGCCGGTGTGCGCAAGTACGGGGTTCGCGACGGGTTGGCCTACTTCAGCACACGGTGCCTGCTGGAAGACAAGGAGGGCGCGATCTGGATCGGAACGGAGCAGGGTCTTAGCCATTGGCGAGCGGGCGCTTTTTTGCACGAGGCGGCAACCGACGCTTTGCAGGGAGAGAAAATCTGGGCACTGCATGAAGACGCGAACGGTTCTCTATGGATCGGCACGCGCGACCATGGACTTTTCCGGTACCGCGACCGACGGCTTACCCACTTCACGACGGCTGAGGGCCTTCCCAGCAACAGCATATACGCAATCCTGAGCAGCCGGGACGGCCGTCTCTGGTTCAGTGGACCAACCGCTCTTTTCTCGATCCCGCTGGCGCAGCTTGACGACGGTGAGCTTCCGGGATCGTTGCTGCACGTCACTCCCTACGACCTGCCCTACGATGCCGCCGAGGCTCAGTTCTACGGCGGCCGGCAACCTTCGGGCGCTGTGGATGCGGAGGGTCGCATCTGGTTTCCGAGCAGCAAGGGCGCGGTTTTCATTGCACCGGGTAATGTAACGCCCGCGCAGGAGTACTCGCCGCCGGTGCTGTTACGCGGTCCCCTGGTCGATGGACGCCTGCTCAAGAGCGATCGTAACAAAGAAGGCCAAGACACGATCACGCTGCCTCCCCATGCTTCACGCCTCGAATTTGAGTTTGCACTGCTCTCGATACGCCCGCAGAACGACGTTCGCTTCCGATACCGGCTCGAAGGCTTCGATAAGCACTGGAACAAGGCCGGGGAGACGCGCACCGCGTCATACACGAACCTTCCCGCGGGCAAATACCGCTTCGCCGTTGCGGCGTTTGCGGCAAGCGATGCGGCTCAGTCCTCCACGGTCTTCATGGATCTGCGGAAAGCGCCCTATTACTACCAGACCCCCTGGTTCGTCGGGGTTTGCCTCCTGCTGCTGGCTGGCCTGGGCTGGACTTTTTCCCACTTACGCATCCGCGGTCTGCGTCTTCGCTTCGATGCCGTACTTGCCGAACGCGCCCGGCTTGCGCGGGAGATGCACGACACCGTCATCCAGGGCTGCACCAGCGTATCCGCGTTGCTCGAAGCCGTTGCCAGCAAGAATTCTCTACGTGGGGGCACGCCCGAAGCGAAGCTGTTCGACATCGCGCGAACGCAGGTGCGCGCCACCATCGTCGAAGCGCGTGAAGCCGTATGGAATCTGCGGCACGGAGAGGAGCCGGAAGACGATCTGCTGCTCTCCCTGCAAACGCTGGCTGCCAATACCAGCCGCCAACACAACGCTGTGGTGGAATGTACGAGCGAAGGTCGCTCCTTCCTGGTGCGCAGCCTGGTAGCGCATGAACTCCTGATGACTGTCCGCGAAGCAATCCACAACGCGGTGCTGCACGGCCGGGCGAAAACTGTTTCGGTTCAGGCGAAGTTCGCCCGCAAGCGCATCTGTATCCACGTCGTAGACAATGGGGTTGGCTTCGAGCCGCAGGCCGCTGCTGAGCATTTTGGCACCCATTACGGCATCACCGGCATGAGGGAACGGATCGCCCGACTCGGCGGCAGCTTGCGTCTAAACAGCTTTCCAGGACGCGGCACCGAGGTCGCGATTAACGTCAAGGTTTCGGCCGGACGAGCCAGGCGCTTGCTCAAAGCCAGGATCCGAAAGACCGCGACATGAAAGACGCGGTCATCATCCGTGTCCTGGTTGTCGACGACCACCCCTTGATGCGTGTCGGCATTGCCGCCATGATTGATGCACGCGATGACATGACGGTGGTCGCTCAGGCCGGCACCGCGGAGGAAGCAATTGAGTTCTTCGACCGGCATCGACCCGACCTCACGCTGATGGACCTGCGCCTGCCGGGCAAGAGCGGGGTCGAAGCCATCCGGACCATTCGCCAACAAACTCCGTCCGCCCGCTTTGTCGTGCTTACAACCTATGAGGGCGACGAAGATATCTATCAAGCGCTCGAAGCCGGCGCCAGCGGCTATCTCATCAAGGGCATGCCGCATGAGGCCTTGGTGGAAGCGGTACACAAGGTGCACGCAGGTGGACGCTTTCTACCGTCGCCGGTGACGCGCGCCCTTGCCTCGCGTTTGCCCGACTCAGATCTGAGCGCGCGAGAGCGTGAAGTCCTTCTCCTGATAGCGAAAGGCAGGAGCAATCGGGAAATCGGGAAAGAGCTGCATATCAAGGAAGCAACTGTGAAATCGCACGTCAGCGTGATCCTGATGCGCCTGGGTGTGAGCGACCGGACCCAGGCCGTCGTGAAAGCGCTGCAGCGGGGTCTAGTGCATCTTTAGTCTGCCTCCCAGAAGTGTGCCTCCCAGATGCGTTGCTGCTCGCCAAGCTGCAAGGTTCGGATTGGGTTAAAAGGTCAGCTTGAGTGCTGCCTGCTGCACGCGGGGCCCGACCGGTCCGATCGCCGTGATCCGGCCATAGGCTGTTCCCGCTGTGGGATCCGTATTCGGGTTGGCGAACGTCGGATGATTGAAGGCGTTGAACATTTCCCAGCGAAACTGAAGGTTGTAGCGCTCATGGGCCTGCCAGTTTTTGAAGAATCCAAGATCGCCATTGTTCAGCCCCGGCCCTTGAAAGATATTCCGCGCCGTGTTGCCGAACGTGTTCGGTTGGTTGGGAACAAAAGCCGCGGTGTTGAAGTACTGATTCAGCCACTGCTGTTTGCTGCCCTGGTGTACTCCGAAGTCATGACCCGGTCCAAAGCCCGGCGCGTAGTCGGCGCGATCGCCATACTGCTGCGCCCCGGAGTTGTTGCCGCCATTGCCGCCGAAGACGGTGAAAGGTGTCCCAGACTGAAGCGTGTAAATGCCTGTAACCTCCCAGGCGCCCAAGGTTTCTCGAAGCAGGGTGTTGTGTCCCTTGAGCGAAGGTGTCGTGTACACAAAGTTTGTTACGGAGATATATGGAATGTTGAGATCGGACTTGCCGAAGTTATAACGGAGGTCGAACGGGTTAGGCAGGTCGGCTCCGAAGGAGATGCTATTGCCGGAGAAGTCGTCCTCATTTTTGGACCAGGTGAAGTTGGATTGGAACTGGAGGTTATAGGAAAGCCGTTTTTCAATACCGGCCTGGAGGGAGTGATATCTTGCGATGCCATTGCTGGTGTTTTGCAATATCTGCTGGAAGTTCGCATTCGCGCGCTGACCGCCCTGGGCGTAGATACCGGGGTTCTGGTCGATCGGTACGACCAGGTCGTACGACTCGCTCCCGACGTAGGCGAGATGCAGTGCAAAGTCGCGGCCGAACTGCTGCTCCACGGAGAAATTCCAGCTCTGAGTGCGTGCGTTCTTGAAGTTGCGCGAGAAAATGGAGCCGACCGTGACCGGCCCTGGAATCGGCGTGCTTGCGGGCGGATTTTGTCCGGCAGAGGCGAACGGAGGGAACGGGCTTGTGCCGGTAGCCGAGCCGGAGGTCGGATAACTGAAAGGATTGCTGAAGTCGATGGGGCCGTGCGTCGAGTCGGCAAAGAAGTGGTACGTCGGGCTGAACGGGCTGATATCGGCCGTATGGTTGTAAATCGAGTACTCAAGCGGTGCAAAGAAGATACCGAACGCGCCCCGGAACGCTGTATTCGGCAGCGACTTTGGCTGGAAGGCGAGACCGATGCGCGGTCCCACCGCCGTGTAGTCGTTCGGCAGCAGCGAGGAGTTCACGCCGCGGTCGCCGGGGAACACCAGTCCCAGCGGCGCATTGGGGTAGCGGGTGCTTTGCTCGCCCGGGATAAAGGCCGCGCCGCGCCCATTCTCCACGGTTGGCGGCAGGTTCGGCTCCCAGCGGGCGCCGTAGGTAAGCGTCAGATTGGGTTTGAGCTTCCACGCATCCTGGGCGTAGATGCCCACCACCCAGCCGGTCTGGTTCTGCGTTTCTCCACCGCCCTGGACGAAGCCGCCGGCCTCGCCCAGCAGAAAGTCCGCCAGACCGAAGCCCGTGTAGCTGCCGTAAAAGTTCACGGTCGCGTTCGCTGGGTAGGCGGCCACTTCGTTCGCGTACTGGTGCAGGCCCTCGCCGCCCAGGATAAGTGTGTGCTGGCCGACTACCTGTGAGTAATCGTCCGCGATCGTCCAGGTGCGCCGGTCTTCCAGGTTCGGCGCGGTGTACGGCTGGGCAAAGCCATTGCTGACCTGCAAACCGCCCTCGGGATAGCAAGTACCCGGCGGGTCCACTACATTGATGTATTGCGAAAGACACACCGGCTGGTTATTGCGGTCGGTGACGTGCGCGCCGGAAAAGAAGTCATTCTGCAACCAGCCGACAGAGGCCACATTCACGCTTGTTGGGGAGATTGTCCACGTGTGCGAAATCAGCTCGTTGTACAGTCGCCCGCTCTGGCCAAGCGTGTTGTTCAGGATGTTACCCGGAAGCGTGGTTTCCGGCTGGTCGAGGAAGTTCAAGAAATTACGGACAACCAGGTGCTGATTTTTCGTGATATCCCAGTCGATGCGGCCCGTTGCTTCCTTGTAACTGTACCGCTGTGCGGCGCCCGGGTAGATCACTTGTCCATCGGTGGGGTTTTGTCCGAGCGGGAGCAGTTGGGCAAGCCGTGCCGATGCCGGATTGAAGAGTGCGGGTGAAATTCTGTTGTTAACAAATGGTGCTTTGAGCGCGAAAGGGACGGCTGTGAAGTCGCCCTGCAGCATGGCCGCGGTTGGCGTGAAGGTCGTATTCGTCAGAGCGGTGGTGCGGCCTTCCGTTTGCTGGTAGTTGCCGAAAAAGAAAACCCTGTCGCGCTTGATGGGGCCGCCCAGGAAGCCACCGAACTGGTTTCGCTTCAGCGGGTCGACGCCGTGGCCGAAGTAGTTGCCGGCGTTTAACGCGCCATTGCGTAGAAACTCGAAAATGCCGCCATGAAAATCGTTGGCCCCGGATTTTGTCTGGATAGTAACTACCGCGCCGGGCGCAAACCCGTAGCGGGCGTCGAAGTTATTGGTTACCACGCGGAACTCCTGCGTAGCATCCGCGTTTGGAAAAGGCGCGGCAAGCAGCAGATAGGTATCCACGTTCTGCACGCCATCGAGCAGGTAATAAGTACTGCCCTGGCGGCCGCCATTCACAGATGCGCCCGTTTCCGTGGGAAACGAATTCGTGGCCTGCAGCACACCGTTGCTGTTCAGTACATTTGTGGCTCCCGGCGCGAGCAATACCAGGCTCGAGGGATCGCGCCCGTTCAGGGGCAGTTCCTTAATAGAGCGCTCGTTGACAAGCGTACTGATCTGCGCCGTGGATTGGTCGATCACGGTTCCAGCGGCGCTCACCTGCACCGTCTCGCTTGCGGACCCGACAGGCAGCGTGACGTTGAGCGTAGCCGCCTGCCCCACGCTGATTTGCAATCCGCTTTGTACGTTGGTCTCGAAACCGGTGGCCGCCGTCGTAATCTTGTAAGTGCCCGGCGCAAGATTCGGCACCGTGTACGTTCCACCGGAGTTAGTACGGGTGTTCTCCGTCGCCCCTGTGCCGGTGTTGTTGATCTCGATCTGTGCGTTGGCGACGATGGCGCCGCTCGGGTCGGTGACTTCGCCGGTGAGAGAACCGTTGGTCGTTTGCGCGTGCAACATTGTGCCGGGGCAGATACTGCATGCGAGCATGAGAGATGCTGGAATAAGTGACTGTTTTCTAAACAAGTACATACTGGCTCCTAAGAAAAGATTCAATGTGCGGCGGGGCCGCGATCGATCGCAGCGGCTCCGAGGGACGCCGCTTTTGGCGGCTGGTATGTGAACTGGATCTGGTACTGGGGCAGAACAGCAACACTGCCTACCTCCGCGACCTGCCGGCCTATTTCCGCTTTGCGCGCAGAAGGAGGCAGGTACACGGGAGAGTCGGCGCGCAAAGGCAGTATTTGCAGCCGCAAAGGCAGATCTGCGGAGTTGTCGCGGTATCGGTTCAGGCCGATGAGCCAGGACTCTCCGTTGTAGAAGTCATCGTCGAAAACACGGTTCTCAGTACCCAGGCGCGCTTCGTCCCCGGTGTAGGCGATGCGAAGAAACAGGTTGCTCACGTCGACCGGAACCCTGGCCGGCGCGACCCCGAGAGACCACTTTGCCGCCGCAGCCGCCCAGGTCGCATCCCCGGGCGCCTGGGCTACGCCGACAGGCCGCCATGGCAGTGGCGGGCCTGGTTGTACCGGGGGCGCCATGCCTGCGGGGTGCTCGAGCTGAACGGTTACAGCAGGCTTGAAAGGCTGCACTTTCGCCGAGAAGCCGCCCTGAGTTTCCCCTTGAACGGTGGCCGATGCAGCCGGTACCGAGGGCGGCGCGGGATACAGCGTGAAAGAAAAGTCCGGATCATCCAATGATAGGTGCCTTCAATGCCGCCGCCCACCTCCGCCGTAAGAAAGGGAACTGCTGCGCGGGTTATCGAACCGGTCTTAGCGGCTGGATTCGGCACGGCTGGATTCGGCACGGCGCCAATCATACCCATATTGCCGCTCACCCGGCTGCCGAAGCGGAACGCGTACACCTCCTGCGCCGGCAGCGCCGTGCGCGATGCGCCCCAGGGCGCTTCAGGGTAGCCGCCGTATACGGGCAGAAATGCACGGGGCGGCACCACCGCGTTATCCCAACCCGTAACGGTGTAGAGCGGCACATCGAAGCCGCTTGCCACGGCAAGTCGTTTGAGCGTAAGCAGGTAGGGCTCGCCCTCGCCCGGTCCGCGGCCTGCGAACTCGTTTTCGATTTGCACACCGATCACTGGGCCGCCGTCCTTCCACATCAAGCCTTGCAACTGCTTGCCGATCTCCCGGTAAAAGCTCTGCGTCGCCGCCATGAACTTCGGGTCGAGCTTCCGTATCGGTCCTTCGGCAACTACCCAATCCGGCAGCCCACCGTTGCGCGCCTCGGCATGTGCCCACGGACCCAGACGCGGATACAGCAGCATGCCGTGCTTCGCGCACAGCTCAGCAAAACGCCGCAGGTCGCGCTGACCGGTCCAGTCCCACTCCCCCTTCACTTCCTCGTGATGAATCCAGATGACGTACGTGCTGATGACGTCGACCCCGGCGGACTTCATCTGGAGAATGGCGTCTTCCCATTCCGCCTCCGGAATGCGCGAGTAGTGCAGCTCGCCCATGACCGGCAGCCATGGTTTGCCGTTGAGAGTGAGATACCGGTTCGTCACGCCGAGGACCCGCCCATCCGGTGTGCGGCTTGCGCCGGGCACGTAATCAGCAAGTCCTGCAAGTGCTGCAGGTGCGGTTGCGTCCACGCGCAGAACGTCGCCGGCCTGCGACCAGAGTGCCGGAACCGACGCAAAGGCCACAGCGCATAACCCTGCGTACTTCCCCACAGATCTCGCAAACTGGCGCTGCACCTTCATCGCTTCTCCAAGATCGCAACGGGGTTGATGGACCACTGCGCGGCTTCTGTCGCCGAGGTTATTGGTACCTCCAGCGCACGGCCTTTGTCGTCGAGCGCTAGAACCATCCCGCTGTCTTTCCACCAGGGCAGCCCGGTTCGCGCCCGTAGCGCTTCCATTTTTTCCTGTTCCGCCAAGTCGGCGCCGCGCCAAAACGTAGGGCGCAGCTGCCACTGCTGCGCCTGCGCGGGCGCGGCCTGGGCAGCCTCCAGGTCGATCTCCCGGTCCGGGGCACTCAGCAGTAGTGCGCCGGTTACCGCGCTCCGCAGCGTTGCGTACCCGTTCGCGCTTAACGGAATAGCCCAGCGCTGGAGCAGGTCGAGTCCGCACGATTCCACGCGAGCCTTTTTGAGTCCGATCGAGGCAGCCAGGCATGTATTCGCTTCCTGGTTGAGGAGCTTCCACGCGCCGCCGTCAAGCCTGACCAGCGCCAAACGCTGGCCAACACTGCCCAGGTCGCGCGTTTGCTCGAGAACGAGGGAAGTAGCATCCTGCGCCCGAAGCGAAGCCGACTGCAGGCCGGCTGCCTGGTTCATCAGCGCATACGCGCCGCCGTCGAGCGGCGTCGGGTCGAGAGGCTCCGCGGGCTGCTGCGCCCATGCACCGGATACCCCAGTGAAAAGCAGAGCCGCCCAACCCGCACCCCTGCTGGATTTTGTAATCACACATGCCCCCGGGTCGCCACCTGACAGTTCCGTGGCTTCCGAAGACCAACACTAAGCACTTGCACTAACGGTGCGAATCCGCCAAAAGTCGGACTGGACTGAGTTGCTTTCACTTTTTCTCGCGCAACAGTTTCGGTGAGCAGGTTCGTTGGTTTTGCCTGATGGGCAGAAGCTGCTCACTGAGCAACAAAGCAACGCTGGCGTTTGCGCCTTGGAGCGACCGGAGCAGTTCTCCTTCACATGAAGACCACGCGGCGGCCGGTGGAAAGAGGATCCGCACGTTTTGGATGTCGTCCGTCTCTACAGGCTCGCGCTGGAGGAAGGGGGGAAGCAGGCAGTGAAGATAACGCCGTCGCTGAAGAGGGGACACCGGTTCGGGACATCGCTGAACTCCTTGGCCGAGCTTGCAAGTGCCGGTAGTCAACCTCTCACAGGAGGAAGAGCCAGCTCATTTCGGATGGCTCGGGGCGTTTATGGGTTTGGACATGCCGGCTTCCAGCGCACTGACGCGCGGGAGCTCCATTGGAATCCTGTCAGGCCTGACATGCTCACCGACCTGCGCGCTATGGATTACTCCGCGGCAGTCTCGTAGCGCCCCTCGTGTTCCGCTTCGCGTACCGGACCTGCGTGAGTAGCAAATGAGCGATGGCCAGGACTACTATACGGCTCTGAAAACGGTGGGCAATCAGGTCACCTATCAGATGTATAACGGAACCACACACGAGTTGTTCGATAGCAGGACTCCTACTCCGATGCCCGTCAGCTTTTCGTGGACAAACGGCTTTCCTTCAGCCCATGGCACGCGCTGGAGGCGCATCGTCCGCTTGGCGGCATCATGCGCTCCCGCCTTACGGCGTATGATGAGGCCATGAAATACCG
>CAXTSA010000086.1:8697-9786 GCA_964246755.1 uncultured Acidobacteriaceae bacterium | reverse complement strand
ATCTGGAGCGACCCCGCGATTCCCGAAGGCAGCTTTCCGCAAACGGTTCGCCGCCAGTTCACCAATCTCGCCAACTGGATGCAGTTCGAGCAGCCCGGCCACTGGCCCGACGCGGACATGCTGCCGATCGGCTACCTGGGCCCGCGTCCCGGTTGGGGCCAGCCTCGTGTTTCCCGCCTCAATTACGACGAAACCCGAACCCTGCTCACCCTCTGGTCGATCGCGCGTTCGCCCCTGTTTCTCGGCGCCAACCTGCCGCAGATCGATTCCTTCACGGAGTCGCTGCTGACCAACCGCGAGGTCCTGGCCGTCGATCAGGGCTCGAGCGGGAACAAGGAGCTGCGCGTCGATGGCGCCCTGGTCGTCTGGAAAGCAGATGCTCCAAAGACGGCCAGCCAGAAAAAGGGCGCCTACTACGCTGTGTTCAACTTGGGCAACACCCCGGCCAGCTTCAGCTATAGCTGGAAGCAGCTCAGCCTGGGCGGCGGAGGGCACCGCGTGCGCGACTTGTGGCAAGTAGAGGATATAGGACGTGTCGCCCGGCTCGCCGGCAATCTCCCGGCGCACGGCTCCGGGCTGTTCCGGGTGGAGTAGGTTGGCGTTACACCGGATACCCCAAAGGTGGTGGACGTCCGTGCGATTTCTCTGGCCATTCGGCCCGGGGGAGACGCACTCCTTTGTTACTCCGATACCATGGGCCGGTTCGAAACGGGAACTCTCGCGCGCGGCGTCCCGTTTTGGTTCTCCCTGCTCCAAATTCACGTGACGGAACGCGCAAACGCCCATATACTGGGGGCAATCAAAGAGGCGACGTCCGGCAATCTTCCCAAGTACCGCACTCAAAACCAGGTCTCCCGCTCTAGCTCGGGTCCTGTCCCCCCATCCTCACTGGCTCCTCCACATACCGTCCGCCTCTTCGGGCCCGTCAGAAAACGGGCCCTTTCCACGTCTGAAGCGAATGGCGAGATCTAACACGCAGGTGTTAGATATTTTCTCCTACGGGTGTGCCTGGCAAACATTCGTGGATATGGCTTTTCTCGACGGAGAAGCCACGCCGAGGTGTCGCTTCTGGGCCTACCTGTGTAGCGG
>CAXTSA010000086.1:0-8687 GCA_964246755.1 uncultured Acidobacteriaceae bacterium | reverse complement strand
TTTAGCTTTCGCGTACGGACACGCCCAGCGCACGCATCTTGCGGTACAGGTGACTGCGTTCCAGCCCCAGCGCCTCGGCCGTCCGGCTTATGTTTCCGTGGCACTCGTCGATCTTCTTCAGAATGAAGTCCCGCTCGTAGGCCTCGCGCGCCTGCTGCAATGAGGCAAACTCCTCGGAGGTGCCCGCTGGACGGGCTGGGGTGCGCAGCATCAGGGCGGGCAGGTGCTTGCGGTCCAGCCGCGCGACCTGCGGGTTGAGGATCAGCATGCGCTCGACGATGTTTTTCAACTCGCGCACATTGCCCGGCCAGGTGTAGCCCTTCATCACCTCGCCCGCCTCGGCGGCGATCTCCACATGCGGACGCCCATACTCCCGGCCAATTTCACTCAGAAACCCGCTCACCAGCGGAGGAATATCCTCTCGGCGCTCCCGCAGTGGCGGCACAAAAAAGGGAATCACGTTGAGCCGGTAAAACAGGTCCTCGCGGAAGTTTCCATGCGCGATCTCATCTTCCAGGTCCTTGTTTGTCGTCGCGATTACCCGCACGTCGACGTGCAGCGGCTCTCGCCCGCCCAGCGGCGTAAAGCTCTGCTCATCGAGTGCGCGCAGCACCTTGGCCTGCGTTTTCAGGCTCATGTCGCCGACCTCGTCGAGCAGCAAAGTCCCGCCGTCCGCGCGTTCGAAGGTGCCGCGCTTTTCCGGCGGGGCGCCCGGTACGGCCCCGTTGCGATGCCCGAAAAGCTCACTCTCGATGAAATCCTCCGGGATCGCCGCGCACTTGAGCTCGAGGAAAATCCGCTCCGCCCTCAGGCTCTCGGCGTGCATGGCGCGCGCGATCAACTCCTTGCCCGTGCCCGATTCGCCAAAGATCAGCACCCGTCCGTTGGTCGGCGCCATCAGGCGAATCTGCTGTCGCAGCGCCTTCGCGGAGACGCTGTTGCCGGTAATTGATGTACCGCCGGTCAGCTGCTGCTTCAGCTCGCGGTTGTCGGCGCGCAGCTGCCGCTTGTCCACCGCATTCTTGATCGTGATCAGGGTGCGTTCAATCGAGAGCGGCTTCTCGAGAAAGTCGAAGGCACCGAGCTTGGTCGCGCGCACCGCCGTCTCGATCGTGCCGTGGCCCGAGATCATGATGACCTCCGGCTTGCCCTCGCTCGCAAACCCGCTGATCTCGCTCAACGCCTCCAGTCCGTCGCGGTCCGGCAGCCAGATGTCGAGCAGCAGCACGTCGTAGTGGGCATCGCGCAACAGCAGCAATGCTTCGGCTGCGGTGCCGGTCGCGGCGACCGCATATCCTTCTTCGCGCAGGATCTCCGACAGCGATTCGCGAATGTCAGCTTCGTCATCGGCGATCAGGATGTGCGTCATGCCGGGGCGCCCTCGGTCGCCGGGACAGGCTCGGCAACTTTCGCGAGCGGCAGCTCCATCACAAAGCACGCGCCGGAGGCTCCGCGCTGCTCGGCCCGAATGGTTCCGTGGTGGTCCTGCACAATCTTCGCCGCGATCGCCAGGCCCAGCCCGGTGCCTCTCTGCTTGGTTGAAAAGTAGGGCAAAAACAGCCGCTCACGCACCTCCGGGCTCAAGCCCGGCCCGGTATCGGACACCAGCAGCTCCGCCATTCCGGATCGCTCGCTCAGCGTCGTCTCCACGCGAAGCACGCGATGGAAGCTCCCATTCATCGCCTCGGCCGCGTTGTCGATCAGGTTGGCCAGGGCTCGCTTCAGCCCCTCCGGGTCGGCAAGCACCGGGGGCAGTGCGCGGAAAAAGTTTGTCTCGACCCGAATGCCGCCCAACCTGCCGTGAAACAGCAGCAGCGCGTCCTCGGCGATCTCGTTCAACGAAGCGGCCCTGGGCTGCGCCGCCGGAAATTCGGCCAGCGCACCGAACTGATCAACCAGCAGCCGCATGCTTGCCACCGAGGACAGGATGACCTCGCTGCACTTGCGGATCACGGCGGCTGCATCCTGTCCGCCTCTGCCCGGAGGGCCAAAGTGGGCCGAAGAGCGATCGAGGTGTCGCAGGATGCGCTCGGCCGAAAGCGAAATCGGTGTCAGGGGATTCTTGATCTCGTGCGCTACCCGCTGCGCAACCTCCTTCCACGCCACCTGGCGCTGGGCCTGCAACACTTCGGAGACGTCATCCACCACCAGCACCGAGCCGCGCCGTTGCTGCCCATCCTCCTGCCGCCCCAGGTTCAGCACCGCGATCGTGACCGAGAGGCTCAACGCATGCTGGGCCTCGGCACTGGTTTCCCGCGCCGGCAGTTCCAGTTCCACGCCCGCGACGCCCATCCGCTGCGCGCGGCGCTCCAGCCGCAGCACATCGTCCAGTAGCTCCGGAGGCAGAATGTCCTCAAGCCGCGTACCCGTCGGCACGGGCGCCTCGATCTCGCGGTCCCGCACGCGATGCGGCAGCGGCCTGGCGAGCAAATCCAGAAAAGCGCCGTTTACCTGCAAAACCGTGTGTCCGCCGTCGAGAACCACCACGCCGCTCGGGATGGTTTCGAGGATCAGTTCCAGTTCGTGCTGGCGCTCTTTGAGCTTCCGGTTCGCCCGCTCGATCTGCGCGGTCGAGCTATCCGCGATCAGCCGGCTCTCTTCGAGATCAGTGGCCATCTGGTTGAAGGAGCCGATCAGGTCGCCCAGCTCTTCAGTGGCCGAGAAAGCGATCCGCTGCCGGTAATCCCCCTCGGCGATTGCATTCATGGCATCGGCCAGCGCCTCCACCGGCTGCGTGATCTGCTTGGAAAGAAACAGGGCCAGCCAGCTCGATGCGAAAAATGTGAGCGTGGTGACGAGCGTCAGCAAGAGCAGAAACGTGCTGCGTACAGCCCTCCGCTGCTGGTAGACCGCCCAGTACTCCTGCGCGCCCGCCGCGACGGCTCCGATAGTCCCGCCCAGTCCGGCAGGCAACGGCAGGGCTACGACGACCACGCCTCCATCGTCGAAAGAGGCTGCCCCTAGTGCGAAATCGTTTTCCGGTCCAAGCGAAAGTACAGGTTCGTCGGCGTTTTCCGCACCACGGAGCGCCGCGGCGGCGATGCGTGCCTGCGGCACTCCTGCCGCAAGCTGTTCCGCTGCCTGGGGAGTTGGGGGCGCCTGCGAGCGGGCTCGCTCCGGTTCCGCCGGAAAAATCTCCGCGCCTGTCCTGCCCAGCGCGGGCCAGGTATGCACGACGGCTGTGGGCGCAGAAGCAGGAACCTGGTAACCCGCCACCGGCTGGCCGTCGCGATACACGAACGCGAAGCCGCCCTGCAAGGTGATGCGATGCTTGCGCACCTCGCTGGCCAAGGCATCGGGCTTGCCAATGCTGTACTCATGCAGAAAACCGGGAGCGCGGGCGATCGACTCCGCCTCTGCCCTGGCATTGCCCGTAACATAGCGCGAAAGCTGCAGCGCTATGCCGAGTGACTGGTCGCGCAGGTGTGATACCGGCTGTGAAAACCAGCGGTCCAGCGAGCGATTCATGAGCAGAAACGAGAACAGCGCCATAAAGACAATCGGCGCAAACGAGAGCAGCAGCGCGCCCAGCACCATGCGCGACCGCAGCCGGGACCCTAGAACGCGCGAGCGCCCGTCCCCGTACATCTTGAGGATGTTGCGCGCCAGCAGGATGAGCAGCAGCAGAAGAAGGAGGAAAAGCACGACGGTGATGCCGGTAAACAGGAAGAGCGCAACCGGGCTGCCGCGGTAAGGAGGGACAGAGTTGAAGGCGTTCAAGGCCCCCATGCCCAGCAAGAGCACGAGCAGAGCGCCGCCCAGCAGAGATAAGCTGAGCCGTCGCCTGGAACGCGCGTCCTTCTGCGCTGTCATCGTCGTCGAACCCCCGCCTGGTGGTGACACCAAGAGTAACAGCGGCCCCTCTTCCCAGGGCTCGCAATCTCAAACGAGCAAAAGATGCGAGGTCGGGAAACTTGCTCCTCCCCTTGGGCATCGCATAATTGCCATGAAAACAAAGCCTCTGTCTTCCGTCTCTCTCTCCCTCGCGTTCGCGGCAGCATTGCTCGCCGGCGGATGCAGCAAACAGGCGCCGCAGCAGGCAACAAGTAACCCTCAGCAGTACCCGAGCAACCAGCAAGCTCCAAACGCGCCTGCGCAGCAGGCCGTCAACCCGAACGCTGCCCCGGCGCAGCAGACGGCGCCTTTAGCCCAGCAGCAGCAGGCAACAGGCGGCTACGCACCGGCGCCGCAGCAACAGGCGGCTCCGGGTTATGCGCCAGCGCCCTCATCGCCGGGGTTGCAACAGCAGGCGACGACAGGGTATGCGCCCGGCCGTGCCGCCAGAGCTACGGCTGCTGCGCCTGCCTCCTACACCATCCCGGCTGGTACCCATATCAGCATCACCACGGGTGAGGAGCTCAGTTCCAAGACCAGCCAGGCGGGTCAAAGCTTCTCGGCAACGGTGGCGCGCCCGATCGTGGTGGGTGGACGGACCCTGGTGCGGAGCGGATCCTCGGCGCATGGCACGGTCGTAGCTGCTAAATCGCAGGGCCGTTTCAAAGGCTCCGGCGAACTCGACCTTCGCCTCGATACGATCAGCGCCGACGGGCGTACTTACGATGTCGAAACCAGCTCCATCGAGCGAGTGGAAAAGGGCAAAGGCAAGCGCACCACCGGTTTTGCTCTCGGCGGCGGCGGTGGCGGTGCACTGATCGGCGGTCTTGCGGGCGGCGGTAAAGGCGCTCTGCTGGGCGGCCTGTTGGGTGCGGGCGGCGGTACCGCAGTGAATGCCTTTACCGGCAACAAGCAAGTCGTGGTTCCAGCCGAGACAACTCTTACCTTCAGGCTTGAGCGGTCTGTAACGGTCGGACGCTAAGCGCTATTGCAAAAGTGGAGAGAGAAGGGGCGCCCCGGCGTCCCTCCTTTTTGCCGCTTGGGCGCAGCTGCCTACAAAAGTGATTGCCGAACCGGCTTCCAGTCTCTTCCTTGCGACGCGGCGACCGGCTCGCAGCAAAGAACGCCCGAGTGAGTGTTGACACCCTCGGCCAGCCCTTCATCCGAGAGCAGTGCCTCCCTTACTCCAGCGGCTAGCCGTTGAACGTAGGGGAATGTTGCGTTTGTAAGCGCCAGGGTTGAGGTGTTCGGCACTGCGGCCGGCATATTGGTAACGCAGTAGTGCACCACACCATCGACCTCGTAGGAGGGATCGCTGTGTGTGGTCGGACGCGCGGTCTCGATGCAGCCGCCCTGATCGATCGCGACATCCACGATGACCGCACCTTTCTTCATGTTGCGCACCATCTTCGCAGTCACGATCTTGGGAGCAGCCGCGCCAGGGATCAGCACTCCGCCGATCACAAGGTCGGCCGCGCGCACCGCCTCGGTGACGTTATGCAGGTTGGAGGCGAGGGTAAAGACACGCCCCGAGAAGATGTCGTCCAGCTCGCGCAGCCTGTGCAGGTTGCGGTCCACAATCGTGACCTTCGCTCCCATTCCCAGCGCAATTTTCGCTGCATTGGTTCCGACGATCCCGCCGCCGATGATGCAAACTTCCGCCGGCGGTACGCCGGGTACTCCGCCGAGTAGCAGCCCGCGTCCGCCTTTGCTCTTTTCCAGGTACGCCGCACCAACCTGTACACTCATCCGTCCCGCCACCTCGGACATAGGCGTCAGCAGCGGAAGCGTACCGGCGAAATCGCGAATCGTTTCATAAGCAATGCCCGTGACTTTGCGCTCGAGCAGGCGTTCGGTCAGTTCGGGCAACGGTGCCAGATGCAGATACGTAAACAGCGTCAGGTTGGGACGAAAGTAGCCGTACTCCTTTTCGACAGGCTCCTTGACTTTCACGACCATATCCGCATTCGCCCAGACATTTGCGGCCGCGCCGACGATCTCCGCGCCCGCGTCCTGGTATTCATCATCCGTAAACGCCGAAAGCTTTCCCGCGTGCTGCTCTATCAGCACCGTATGGCCCTCAAACTTCAACTCCTTTACGCCGGCCGGGGTAAGCGCGACGCGTGTTTCATGATCCTTTACTTCCTTTGGGACGCCAATAATCATGCGCTCATCATATCGTGCGGACGAGGCCCGCCCCGGGTGCGAAAGCGCTCTCCGCGAACGGCTTTGCCGAGGGTCGCGCATCGTTCGGCCACAAGGCCGGCGCGAACGTCTCCAGGCGCGGCTTGGCGAAGAGGTAGCCTTGGAAAAGCTCGATTCCGAGATCGAGCAAGACGTCGAATTCGGCTTTGGTCTCAATACCTTCAGCAATCAGGCGAATGCCGAGTTCCCGGCAAAGCGACACGACGGACCGCACGATGGCGCGACTGGGCGCTCTCCGGTCTATATCGCGCACGATTGCCATATCCAGCTTCACGATGTCCGGCTGGAAGTCTGCCAGAAGATCGAGCCCCGCGAAACCCGCTCCGAAATCATCGATTGCGGTTTGGAGCCCATGTTTCCGGTACTCGCGAAAGATGCTGATCAGGTGCTTGCGGTCGGTCACCCGCTCACCCTCGGTGACCTCGAAGATGATCCTCGTCAGCGGCATACCCACTCTGCCGGCTGTCTCGAGCGTCTTTCGGATGCAGGCCTCTGGACGGTAAACCGCGCCCGGAATGAAGTTGATCGAGACTGTCGGTAGATCGCCGGGGCTGAGCGCTGCGGCCATTTCGATTGCCTTGACGCGGCAAGACTGGTCGAACGCGTACATATTTGCCGCATTGACCTGGGAAAGCACGCTGCCTGCGGACTGGCCTTCCGGCCCCCGCACGAGTGCCTCATAGGCAAAAATACCCGATGCCTGCACGATGGGCTGAAATGCCATGGTGAATGGGAAAGGGTCCTCTCCTTCCGTACGGCAGGCCGAGCAACCAGCTTGTGCAGGGATAGCTTGGGCAGGGATCAAAGAATCGAAAACGCTCAACGGACGACTCGACTTTCCTGAAAGTACCCCTGACCGGACGTCAACGGGTCATGCGATGAACAATAGCCCATCGAATGTTCTTCGCAAAACGGAAAGGGCGCCTGTTTGAAGACGAAAGTAACGGCCAGCCCATTTTGGAACTGCCGCCCTGGAACGGATGTGAAATCCGCGCGCTCCAGCCCGGTAATTACCGTTGCGGCACATCGAGGAGCGCCTGTGGCGAAATGAAACAACATACACGCTACAATGATGGTTACTTCGGGGAAGTCTTCACCTGCTCAATGCCAGCTAACGGATTCCATTCGCGTTCTTCGCGGTCGCACGGTATGCGATCGCTGTTCAGTGTCTTCTCAAGCGATCTCGCCATCGACCTAGGTACCGCCAATACGTTGGTTTACGCCCGGGGCAAGGGCATCGTGGTCAATGAGCCTTCCATCGTCGCGATCAACAAGAACACGAGCGAAGTGGAGGCCGTTGGCAAGGAAGCGAAGGAGATGCTCGGGCGCACGCCGGGCAATATCGTCGCAATCCGGCCGATGAAGGATGGTGTGATCGCCGATTTCAAGATCACGGAAAAAATGCTGAACTACTTCATTCAGAAGGCGCATAACCGCAAGATGATGGTGCATCCGCGCATCGTCATCGGCGTGCCGTCTGAGATCACACAGGTAGAAAAGCGCGCCGTCGAGGACTCGGCCTACCGGGCCAAAGCGAGCGAGGTATTCCTTGTCGAGCAGGCCATGGTCGCGGCAATCGGCGCCGGTCTGCCCATTACCGAGCCGCAGGGCAACATGGTCGTCGATATCGGCGGCGGCACCACCGATATCGCCGTTATCTCGCTGTCCGGTATCGTCTACTCGCGCTCGGTCCGTATGGCCGGGAACCAAATGGACGAGCAGATCATGAACTACCTGAAGCGAAAATATAATCTGCTGATCGGCGAACGCACCGCGGAGCAGATCAAGATAGAGATCGGATCGGCTTACCCGCTCGAAAAGCCGCTCATGATGGAGATCAAGGGCCGCAATCTCATTGAAGGCGTACCAAAGACCATTACGATCGAGGATTCCGAAATCCGCGAAGCTTTAGCTGAGTCGATATCGACGATCATGAACGCGATTCGTGTTGCTCTCGAGCGGACCCCGCCCGAGCTCTCCGCTGATATCTCCGACCGGGGCATCGTGCTCACCGGCGGTGGCGCGCTCATCAAGAATCTGGACAAGCGCATTCGCGAGGAGACAGGGCTGCCGGTCTCGGTCGCGGATGACCCGTTGGCCTCAGTCGTCCTGGGCACGGGCAAGATGCTGTCGGATTTCCGGCTGCTGCGCAAAATCAAAATCGACTAAACGGACCCGCTCCTCACCCCATGGAATCTTTTTTCGCCCGCTACAAGAACTCCCTGGTGCTCGCGCTGGTGCTCATTGCTCAGTTTGTGCTGCTTGCCGTGCAGGTGAAGCCGCGGTTTCCGGGAGCCCGGGCGGCCGACCAGGCCGGGGTCCATGCGCTGCGGCTCGGAGTGACAACGGTTGTCACTCCGCCCGAGAAGGTTCTGCATAGCGGCGGCCTCAGTTTACGTGGCGTCTGGTCCAGTTACATCGATCTGATCCACACCAAGCAGCAAAATGAGCAGCTGGAGGCCGAAAACCAGCAGCTACAGCTGGAGCAGGCGGCCTTGGCCGAGGACGCGCGCCAGGGGGAGCGGCTGCAGGAGCTGCTCGCCTTCAAGCAGCATTACGTCGACTCGACGGTTCCCGCGCAGGTGGTCGGCGCCAGCGGCTCGGACCACGAGCGCATCCTGAATATAGATAAGGGTTCTGACGATGGC
>CAXTSA010000085.1:0-9876 GCA_964246755.1 uncultured Acidobacteriaceae bacterium | reverse complement strand
CCTCGAAGGCAAACTCCAGGTGCGCTCTCTAATCGCGAAACACCCAGTTTGTCCCTGCCGCCAACCAGAGCAGCTTGCCGCGTGAGCGGAAGAAATACACATACGCGAACGCCGAGAAGAAAAACAGCCCTTCGATACAGCCGGCAAAGCAAATCAGGTTCAGCAGAAACTGCCGCCGGTGCTCGTCGGTCTCGAGCGTGTCCAGCTTCTCG
This sequence comes from uncultured Acidobacteriaceae bacterium, assembly GCA_964246755.1. GTDB lineage: Bacteria > Acidobacteriota > Terriglobia > Terriglobales > Acidobacteriaceae > EB88. The sequence goes on along the minus strand of CAXTSA010000085.1, from coordinate 9,664 downwards.
ATCGAGTCCATCCACTTCATGCAGAACTCAGCCTTCTTGCGAATCGAAGGAATGTTATCCACCGCGGCGAAGGCCGCATTCCGCTCGCTCGGCTCCGGAATATAGTTATCGAGCAGCGTCAGATAGAACTGCACATGGACAGCTTCCTCGTATAACTGCCGCGACAGATATAACCGCGCTTCGGGCGAGTTGATGTGCTTGTAAAGGTTCAGCACCAGGTTATTCGAAACGATCGAATCTCCCGTGGCAAAGAAAGCCACCAGCCGCTGAATCACATGCACCTCAGCCGGAGTTAGCCGCTGCTTCAAATCCACCAGGTCCGTCGAGAAGTCAATCTCCTCCACCGTCCAGGTATTCTTGATGCCATCCTTGAACATTTCAAAAAAAGTGGGATACTTCATCGGCCGCAGGGTCAAACACATCCCTGGGTCAAGGATAGAATCGGGTACTTCCACAGACGACGACATAGCAATCTCCTCTAATTCAATCTCTGTTTCTCATAAAGTGCGATCCTAGGCAATGTGCTGAGTGCTCCGCGCCAAAAGAACCTGCTTCTTTCATCGCCTGCCCAGGAAACGAATCGGGTGTCCCACATCTCGTTCCTGAGATGTGGGTTTGAACTAAGCTACTGACAAGCCTCACACCCTTCCGGGTTATCCAGTGAACAAGCCACAGCATTCAGATTCGCCTGCCCCGGTATCTGCGCTGGCGTAGGCCCCGCCGTCGGCACCGAGTTCCCCTGCGCGGCCTGCCCCACCGTCGTTTTCGCAATTCGCGTCGCCGGCCGCGACCGAAGATAGTACGTCGTCTTCACCCCAGCCTTCCACGCATGCATGTACATCGAGCTCAACCGCCCGATATTCGGCGACTCCGCAAACAGGTTCAACGACTGCGACTGATCAATCCACGCCCCACGCGCCGCGCCCATATCGATAATCGCCCGCATCGGCAATTCCCACACCGTCCGGTACTTCAGCCTGATATCTTCCGGCAGCTCCGTTATTCCTTGAACGCTTCCCTCGGCCATCTTAATGCGCGTGCGGACGTCGTCATTCCAGATACCCCGCGCCTTCAACTCCTCCACTAAGTAGCGATTGATTTGCAAAAACTCCCCGGACAATGTTTCGCGCTTGAATAAATTAGAAATCTGCGGCTCAATGCACTCGTAACATCCAACAATCGAAGCGATCGTAGCCGTCGGCGCAATCGCAATCAACAGCGAGTTCCGCAGCCCATGCTTCCGGATCCGGTCCTTCAACACCGACCACCGTGCCAGGTCCTTGGGGACAACGCCCCATAAGTCGAACTGCAGTTGACCCTGCGCTGCCCGCGTGTCCGCAAAGGTCGCATGCGGCCCATTTTTCTCCGCCAGTTCGCACGAAGCCACCAGCGCGTGATAATAAATCTCCTCCTGAATCCGCGTCGACAACTCCCGCGCTTCTGCGGAATCAAACGCCAACCCAAGCTGAAAAAGCACGTCCTGCAAGCCCATCACGCCGAGGCCCACAGGCCGCCATTGTGCGTTTGATCCCGCCGCCTGCGAAACAGGGTAATAATTAATATCGATTACCCTGTCCAGCATCGGCACCGCCAGCCGCACCGTGTGCGCCAGCTTATCAAAATCAAACCGCCCACCGCTCACATGACGCGCCAGGTTGATCGACCCCAGATTACACACGGCAGTCTGCTCGTTCGAAGTCACCTCCGTGATCTCCGTACACAAGTTCGACAAATGCACCACATTCCCAGGCTTGCCTGTCTGGTTACAGCGCAGGTTCGTCGTATCCTTGAACGTCATCCAGCCATTGCCGGTCTCGGCAAGCGTTCGCATCATCCGCGCATACAGGTCCCGCGCCTTCACGGTCCGCATCGCAAGCCCCTCGCGCTCGGCCGCTTCATACGCCTCGTCAAACTCAGGCCCATATAAGTCCGGCAGGTGCGGCACAATCTTCGGGTCGAATAGCGACCACGTCCCATCCGCATCCACTCGCCGCATGAATAAGTCAGGAATCCAGTTCGCGGTATTCAGGTTATACGTCCGCCGCGCATTGTCGCCGGTATTATCCCGCAGCTCCAGGAACGACTCCACATCCGCATGCCACGGCTCCAGATACACACACGCCGCGCCCTTGCGCTTGCCCCCTTGATTCACCGCCGCAACAGTCGCGTCTAAAGTCCGCAGCCAAGGCACAATTCCGTTCGATAACCCATTCGTCGCGCGGATCAGCGACCCCTCCGACCGCACCCGGTGAAATGCCAACCCGATCCCGCCCGAAAACTTCGACAGCAGCGCCACTTGCTTATAGGTGTCATAAATCCCTTCAAGCGAGTCCAACGGCGAATCGATCAAGAAGCAGCTCGATAACTGCGGATGCTTCGTCCCCGAATTAAATAAGGTAGGCGTTGAAGCCATGTAATCATGCGCGGCCAGCAGCCGGTAAAAGGGAATCGCCTCACCTACCGTACCGGCCAGCCCGCAAGCCACCCGCAGAAAGAAATACTGCGGCGTCTCGATCACCTTGCGCGTAATCGGGTGTCGCAGCAGATACCGGTCATACACCGTCCGCAGCCCAAAATACTCAAACCTGTCCGAGTACTCGTCATCAATCGAGCTATTCAGCTTGCGCGCGTTGTTCCGCACAAATTCCAGCGCCGCCCCGCCAATCAGCCCCTGCTCATAGCCCAGCTCCACCGACTGCGAAAACGAGTAGATATTCTGCCCTGCCACTTCCTTCAAAATCGTGGCGTGCAGCAATCGGCTGGCCAGCTTCGAGTACTCCGGCTCCTCCGCGATCAGCGCCGCCGAAGTCTGGATCGAGATGGAATCCAGCTCCCGCGTCGTCGCGCCATTGAACAAGCCGCCGATGGTCTTCGACGCCACCCGCATCGGGTCGATGTGCGTCAGCCCATGCGAGCACCGCTGCACCGCCTTTACGATCTTGTTCACATCCACGGGCTCAAACCCGCCGTTGCGCTTGCGCACCTGCATCTGTGCGGGCGCCTCCGGTAGCGGAAAATCAGGGATTACATCGGCGAGTGTGCTCTGGTGCAACGTCTGCTGATCGGCCAATTGATAACTCTCTTTTCTGCCCGCGACAGCTTCGCTTCGCCGGCTTATTCTTCTCTTGCTCGCAGATTCGGTCCTCAGAGTCACCGTTCCTGCTTCGACTCCCGACCCACCCATATCCGCGGACCTTCAGGAGTATCCCTACTCTATCTTGTGTACTCTGGATTTGCGAACCCCACCGGCTGTGGAAAAGCAGCCGGCAATCAGACGCCAAAACAGGCCGAACCTTGCTTTATCTTCGCATTCTATTCGCTTTTCTATCCCCTGTTTTCCACACGGAATCAGCACCGAAGCCACCGTGCGCACGCATCGGGGAGAGCTCCTCATCTTGGGCTCGCTCTCGTGGGGCTCGCTCTCGTGGGGCTCGCCATCGCGGGGATCGCCGCAACCGCGGACTCGCTCTACAGTTGAAGCTACTTCGCCCTGGCGCGTGTCTTTATCGTCGACCACACCGGCAACACCCTGCCGCTCGCTTCAGCGTCGCCACTGTCCATTGGGCGCGGCCCTTCAGAGATCTCAGCTGCGAGTCCAAGCAAGCTCGAATCGAATGTTCCGCGTCGTCGAACGTTTTCCTCGAACGCATGCCCGGGTCAGGGGGCGGCAACAGCCGCTTGTACGGGCGCGTGCCGCTCTGCATGGGCACGGTAAACGCGAGCGACGGCCCGCAAGAGCGGCTTGACCGGCACAATACCGTCTTCTCTCTCGGCAAAAACGAGTTCGCCTTCACGCTTGGCTTGCGGGCGGAAGTACCATCGCGCAAACAATCCTTGATGGTCGCAAAGCATCTGCCTGTCCGCATCCGGAGGAACACCGTTGCGTTGAGATGCGAGCAGTGCGAGTGCCTCGCGGAGGCGGGTGTCCGGCGTTTCAGGAGCCAGGCTCCCCCCCGCACCGCTTAGAGATTCGAGCGGCACCGCAGAATACACCGCTGGATGGGCGAACAGGGAACTGGAGCCGGACTGCTCATTCGGCAGGCGCATGCCCAACACCGAAAACCGCACCGGACCGGTGAAAACGCCACTTTTCAGCAAGTAAAGATCTACCTGATCTGGCTCAATGCTGGGCTGTACCAGAATGGCATGCTGCCCTCCAAGAGGCCCGGCGATATCCGTCGCAAGCGCGGCTACCGCTTCCACTTTGATATAGCGCGCATGTGCTGAGGAGGCCGCTTCAAAGTTGAGAACCTCGCTCGCGCAGTCACGCTGCTCAACCAGTATGCTGAGCAGGCTCGCACCCCTTGTACGTAGAAAAGCGTGCACGGCTGCGGCTTCCTCTATGTAGCGCGCATCGGAACAGCCGCCGTAACAGGGTGCCAGGCACCTCTTCATTTCGGAGTAGATACAGCCTGGAAATGTGACATCGGGATCGAGATCTTGAAAACAGCGGCGCAGCATATAGAGATCGAGAACCTGTTCCGAGTAGCGTTCCGCGGCTTGGCGCGATGGAAAGGGCCCAAACAGGTTGTCTGCCGCTCCAGGCGAGAGTGTGTTCGTGACCCAGAGGCGTGGGAAACGATTGCGCATGCCCATGCGTAGGAAGTATGGCGTGCGGAGATGGAGCCGTTGCGCGGCCCGCTCCCCGAACACGGCTGCCGAGGCGCGATACAGCGCAAGCTGCGCGGAAAAATCGGACGCGGCTTCAGTCCAGGCGATGCGTCGGACCAAGGCGGCAAGCTGGAGCCGCCTGCTATGCGCGGGTGCCGGGGTAAGCAGCTTGGTGAGCCGACGCCGCAGATCCGCCGTCCGGTTCAAGTAGGGTTCGCCCGCAGCGCCACGCAGAGCGAAAACAGCGGGCCGGTCCGGCAGACAGACAAGCGCAGCTTCCGGCGCTTGCGGATCGAATTCGATCTCATGAGGAAACAGCATGACGCTCCCCTGAGCCTACGGCAAAGTCGCCCGCCTTGTCTTCGCTCGCCTCCATAGCCACTCCGGTTCATGCGCTTGAAATGCGCTCAGCTGACCCTTGCGCGTCCCTGCGTTCAAGCCTAAAAGCAGTCTGCGATGTCGAACACCAGTTGCGTCGGACCCAGTCCTCCTAATTCAGTTTTCGCAGTCACTCCTGCGATTCAGTCCTCCTGAATCACCAAGCTCCGCAGCAGATCCAGAACCTCCCGGCCGGAGGCCTCGGGGTGGGACAAAGCCTGGCCAAGGGTCGCCGCTACGCCAGTCGCCTGAGCCTCCGACGGAGGCTGCACGTGCGCCATGGACCATTCGGGAAAGTCCCGCGTCTCCGCATCTCCGCATTCGAGTACCGTCACATCCCCGTGCCGGGGGTCTTGCTGGATTCTCTCGAAAATCTTTTCGATTGCAGGCCTGGGCCCTTCGAGCACCTGGGCGAAGCATCCGGAGTTGAACAGCAAGGCGCCCGTGACATTATGCCGGCTGTTGTTGACGCGGGCCGTTGCGAGGATCTGGGAGATCTCCGCGTCGCTCTGCGTCGTCTCGCCTTCAATGAAGTTGCGGCTGCAATAAAGAATCTTGTATAGGTCCTGGCTCATACATCTCCTTTGCTTGTAAGTTGTTGTAACGGATGGGTTGGGGACAGGCTAAACACCAGTTCAGCCAACTCACTCGACGGGACGGCTTTGCTGTAATAGAAACCCTGGACGGAGTGACAGCCATCGGAGCGAACGTGCGCCAGGTGTTCCGCTGTTTCGACCCCTTCGGCGAGAGTGGAAATGCCCAAACTGTGCCCCAGGGCGGAGATGGCACGCACGATCGCGCGATTCTTCGTGTCACCCTGATGCAGGGCGATCAGCGAGCGGTCGATCTTGATCTTGTCAAACGGGAAGTTCACTAACTGGCTCAAGGAAGCGACACCAGTGCCGAAGCTGTCCATGGCGACACGGACGCCCAGCGCGCGCAGGGCCTTCAGGGTCGCAAGAACCGTTTGCCCGTCGCGCAGGAGGATACTCTCGGTAACTTCGATTTCGAGTCTGCTTCCGGCCAGCCCCGCGGCGTTCAGTGCTTTCTCAACCGTGCCGGCAAATTTGCCCATTTCAAACTGCAACGGCGAAACGTTCACGGCAATCGTCACCGAGTCAGGCCAGCGCGTAGCTTCCCGGCAGGCCGTTTTCAGGACCCACTCGCCAATCGGGATCGCGAGCCCGAGCTCCTCGGCCAAGGGAATGAAGTCTGCTGGAGCGACGAGACCGCGCTTCGGGTGGCGCCAGCGCAGGAGCCCTTCCAGTCCGATCACGGTTTCGGTTTCCACATCGATCTGCGGCTGATAGTGCAGTTCGAATTGCCGGAGCACCAGCGCTTTTCTGAGATCTAGCTCCAGCGAGCGCCGTTGCTGCGCCCGCTCCTGCATGGCGGGCTGAAAGAAGTGAAAGACTCCGCGGCCGGCGGCTTTGGATTGGTAAAGCGCCAGGTCCGCGCTCTTGAGCAACTGGTCTCGGGTAGTCCCGTCCTCCGGCGCGACCGCGATGCCGATGCTGGCGCCGACGTTGATGACGCTGCCGTCGATCAGATAGGGCCGCTGGATGAGATCGATGATGCGTGTAGCGAGGTCCGCGGCAGAATCTTTGCCGGGGGAGGAAGCGAGCAGGATAGCGAACTCATCCCCGCCGAGGCGGGCGAGGGTATCCGATTCGCGTAGCGAACGCCCGAGCCGCTCGCTAACCAGGCGCAGCAGAGCATCTCCGACCGCATGCCCCAGGGTATCGTTGACGACTTTGAAGCGGTCCAGGTCGAGGAAGAACAGGGTAAGGCTCGTCACATCCTCAGCGACCAAATGCTCGAGCGCCTTGTCAAGCCTGCTCTCGAATAATGCGCGGTTGCCTATGCCGGTCAGGTGGTCGCGTGAAGCCATCGCGAGCAGTTCATCCTCGGTCTTTTCGAGCTCGACGCTTACATCCGCAAAGGACGCGATCCAGTGTTCATCTCCAATTGGATTTATTTTCACGTGCAGGGTGCGGGCGTCGTTGGCCGTCTGCAGAACCACAGGAGCACTGTCTTGAGCGAAGAGCTCCATCTTGAGCTGGTCCAGCCGATGCTTCATGGAGCGCATGGCTTCCTGTTCGGGCCCACCGCACGCAAATGTAACTACTTCTGTTACACTCCTGCTCGCCACCGGGTACCTCTCGGGAAGCCTGAGTACGGCGCGCAGGTTGCCGCTGGCGTAGATGACTCGCTGCGCCTGGCAGAACACCAGGTAGCCCTCGCGCGAGTGAGGCTGGTTGCTTTGCAACCTGTGATCGTCTTTGTCGTCTGTTGCTAGGTCGCCGGCTGGCGATGGAAAGCTGGCCACGGTCTTCTCGGCAATCGCTGGATTGCTGCTCATTCTGTAATTCCTCACGCGCGAGACCCGATGCGGAGCGGGATCTGTCTGGGCTACTTTCGGCCATTTGTGAGAAGTGTTCACCCCTGATCTTCAGAATTTGCTTACCAAGGTAAGGGGGATCCCGAGGGAGACTGACGGCCGCGAGGGCTGGACCGCTCCATTCCGCAGTCGACGCAGCACACGGATTGCTCAACGATGAGTACATCTATCCCAGAGAGAAAGGTGGGATGTACCCGCGCGAAGCGCTTCGATCGGGAGCGGAGCTTTGGCTTGCGTGATCACGCCGGCAAGGCCTGACGGCATGCCGCGAGGCATTTACTTAGGAGCCGGCGATGATCAGCCCGTCCATCCGCAGTGTGGGGCAGGCGATGCTGGATCGGAATTCGAGATCGTTGCCAATCGCGGAGATATTTTGAAACATTTCCTTGAGATTACCAGCGACCGTAATTTCCTGCACAGGGTAGGCGAGTTGACCATTTTCGATCCAAAGACCGGAGGCGCCGCGGGAGTAGTCGCCCGTCACCATGTTGACGCCACGGCCGAGGAACTCCGTCAGGTAAAGGCCTTGCGGGATGGCGGCGATGATCTGTTCCGGGGTTTGATCGCCCGCGGGAAGGAAGAGGTTGTGGGTGCCGATGCTCGGGTTGCCGGCGAGCCCGCGCGCGGCGCTGGGCAGGCCGAGCTTGCGGCCGGTGTAGGTGTTGAGCAGCCAGGAGCGCAGGATGCCGTTCTCGATCAGCACCGTCCGGCGAGTGGGCAGGCCTTCGCCGTCGAATGGAGCGGAGCCGAACAGGCCGGGCAGGGTGCCGTCGTCGATCACCGTAATGGAAGGCGCGGCGACCTGCTGGCCGAGCTTACCCGTAAAGAAGGATGCGCCACGGTAGATGGCATCGCCGTTCGCGGCGTCGGCCATCGCTCCAATGATGGAGCGGGCGACCTCGGGGGCGAAGACGATGGGAACGCGCTGGGTGGGTACGCGGCGGCCGTCCAGACGGCGCAGGGTGCGGCGCGCGGCTTCCGCGCCGACCTGCTCGGGAGACTCCAGTTTGGCGAGGGTGCGCGCGCTGGAGCTCCAGCCGTCGCGCTGCATTTCTCCGTTGCGGCCGGTGGCGATGGGAACGGCGGACAGCCCGCAGTACGAAGAGCGCGAGGCGCCTGTGAAGCCGCGCGAGTTGGCGAGCACTTTGAGGCTGGTCGCGGCGGAAAAACTGCCGCCGTCACTGTTGCCGATGCGCGGATCGGCGGCGAGCGCGGCTGCTTCCACGCGGCGGGCGTACTCGATGCGCTCGGGGCCGGGCAGGGAGTAGACGTCGTCGTGGTAAAGGGCGAGGTCTTGATCGAGGCCGCCGAAATCGGCCGGCTCGGGCAGGCCCTGCATGGGGTCGGGCGAGGAGATGCGCGCGAGCGCGATGGCTCCGGCGACGAGATGCGCGATGCCTGCAGGGGTGAAGTCGCTGGAGGAGGTGTAGCCGACACGCTGGCCTTCGTCGCCGGCGAGGAACACGCGCAGGCCCACGCCGCGCGAGCCCGAGTCCTTGAGCGATTCGAGTTCGCCCATGCGGACGTTCGCTTCGAACTCGTCGCCCTCTCGGATGACGACGTCTGCGTCGGTTGCTCCGGCTTTCAGGGCTTGCTGGACGATAGATTCAGCCTGTTCGGCAAGCTGGGATGTGTAGGCGGGTATGGTATTCACCGTTGTTAGTACTGAGTTCATACTCATTTAATTCAATAAACCTCAGCGACGTCGCAGTAATTTAGTGAGTGGGTGCAGATTCATCTGCACTGATTTGCCAATGACCATGTCGCCTAAGAAGCGTAGCTAGAACTCGCACACGTGCTTTGACCGGCTTGCCTGCCGAGCTTGTATAAGCCGCACTGATTATGCCTGAGATCACAGCAGTGTCATGAACGATCAAAGAATGTAGTTCGTCTACTTGCATTTCATCGAAAGCAGGGTCGCTTTTGGCCTCTGCTATTTCGTCTTGTTTGGTCGCTACCTTGTTTCGACCATTTACAGTCATGTAATCGTCGGCGATCAAATTGCTCAAGACTCCTAAATCTTTAGTCCGAGTTGCTTCCACATAGGCAAGGAATGCCTGTTCAGCTCCATTGTGAGCAATAAGCGTGGTGCAGAACGCCGAGCTACAACCGATCAAACTTATTAGCAGAACTGCGACTTTCTTCATCCTTACCTATCCCATTGAAATCGTACTCACCTTGTGACGGTTGTGATTGTAGTCAATTCGTCGACCTTGCCAAAAACAATACAGGTAGTCGCACAAGCAAATCAGTTAATCGCATACAGAACATGAG
>CAXTSA010000084.1:5691-9887 GCA_964246755.1 uncultured Acidobacteriaceae bacterium | reverse complement strand
GCGCAAGCGCCGCCGCTTCGCTCAGGATGACAGTCTTTGTGAACGAGATGACGACTCACGGCACGAGGAGCAGGCGAGAGATCAGCGCGATCCGTAGGGCCACTCATCCACCACCACGTCGAGATCGTTGAGCATGGCCATCACCGCTTCCAGGTTGCGGCGCATCTGGGGGCGCTCCCTCCGGGGCGTCGCGGGGTCTTCTTCGACGGCCACCACGCGGCCGTAGGCCCAACTCTCTTCAGGCAGGGCGGCAAGGGCTTCGGGCAGGTCGATCAGCCGCATCAGCGTCAGCTCACGCTTTTTCGCGCCGAAGGGTCGCAGCTTCTCGCCCGGCAGCACGCCGTTCGGGAGCGTGTCGCCGGGAGCGGGATCGACCATGCGCAGGGTAATCGCCTTGCGGCTCACGATCAAGAATGGATTGCCCCAGGCCTCCGCCGAGCGCACCTGCAGGTAGCGTCCTTTGGCTGGGGGCGGCAGCTGTGCCAACTGCCCCTCTGCCGCGCGGATGCCTTTACGCGCTGCGGCCTGCTCATCGGCCTGCTGCTGCCGCTCGGCCGCCGCCTGCGCCGCGACCGCCTTGTCGGCCTCGGAGGCGTGCTCGGTGCAGCCGCCCAGCAGCAACAATCCACACAGAGCCGAGCCGGCCGCCCTACGTATCTTGCGCGCCGCACACTTCATGAACGCCGCCCTTTGACCGGCACCCCGGCCGGCTCCCACGGCTCGCGACGCCCACGCGCCACCGCATCGAGCACGCCGTTGAGAAAATTGATCGACTCCGGCCCGGAAAAGCGTTTCGCCACTTCGAGCGCTTCATTGATCACGATCGGCGCCGGCGTCCCCGAGAAGCCGAGCATCTCGGCGATGGCCATGCGCAGTACGTTGCGGTCCACCGCCGGCATACGCTCCAGGCGCCAGTTCTGCGCGTGTTTGGTGATCAGCTCGGAGATTTCCTCTTCCTTTACGTTCGCGATGCGATACAGGTCCTCTGCGAAACCGCGCACGTCGGGCTCAACCGCGTCGCGAGCCTCCCAGAAACTCTTGCGCACCTGCTCCGGCGTCTGCTTGCCGATGTCGGCCTGGAAGAGCATCTGCATGGCCAGCTCCCGGCTCTTGCGTCGTTTGCCTGTCGGTGCGCTCACTGGCTTCGGTTCTCCCCCGCGCCGATCTTCCGGTGCAGCGAGGCCATCTCGATCGCGGCTGAGGCGGCTTCGAAACCCTTGTTGCCGGCCTTCAGGCCTGCGCGGTCAAGCGCCTGCTCGAGGGTTTCGCAGGTGAGTACGCCGAATGCGTGGGGAATGCCGGTCTCCTGCTGCGACTGGCCGATGCCGCGCGCGACCTCGGTGTAGATGGCTTCGTAGTGCGCCGTTTCCCCGCGCAGCAGCACGCCCAGCGTGACGACCCCGTCCACGCGGCCTGTTTCGGCCAGCTTGCGGGCTGCATCCGGGATCTCCCACGCGCCGGGCACGCGCACAATCTCGATCTCCTCACGTCGCGCGCCCGAACGCAGCAGGCAATCGAGCGCGCCTTGCAGCAGCCTTTCGGTAATGACGGCGTTCCAGCGCGCGACCACGATCCCAAAGCGCATGCCGGTCGCGACGAGGTCGCCTGCAATGGCTGCCGGCTTCGCTTTGAGCGGGTCGGTCCACTCCCAGAAGACGATGGGAACACCGGGCACCGGCTCGACCGTAAACAGCTCGGCCTTCCACGCCTCGAGCTGTCCAACCGGTTTCAGTTGGGCGGCAAGGGCCGCATCGTCACCGGCTCCGTTGGCTCGCAGCCAGGCTTCGGCCGCATCGCGGACCGCGCCCAGCCCGGTCACCTCGACCAGCAGATCGGAGGGCGAGCTGGTCGTGCCGTCGATCCACTCGATCGCGCCGACCGGCGTGCGAAAGCTGGTGCCTCGTCCCGACTGGTTCTCCCAGCCGTGGCCCGGCTCAAACCCGAGCGCTGAAAAGAAGCTGCGCAGACGGTCAAAGGCCGCGGGTGTGCCTGCCGAACGCAGCAGAGTGAGCCCCTTGATCATGCTTCCACGATACCAGTTCGAACTGAGGGCGCGAGATGGATCGAGAAGCTCGCCGCCACACTCATTCTTGCGTGATCCCGGCTCATGCGGAGGCCCGAAGCGCCCCTTACGGCAAAGGCAGCGTGGAGCTCTCGGCGGCGGATGCCAGATTGTCGCCGCGGGCGCGCAGGTTTCGAAAGTTTTCGCGGAGGACGCCGTAGCATTCGCACGCGGACTTTTCCAGCCCAACTCGGTCCACGATCTCGATAACGCCGCGTGTACTGCGGATGCCGCCCGCACTCTCAAGCTCCCCCAGGATGTGGGTCAGAACAGGCCGGTTGCAGCCGAGCAGGGAGGCCAGGAACTCCTGCGTGATCCGAAAGCGCTCGCCGGTGGTGCGGTCGAGCGCGGTGAGCATCCACCGCGCGCACCTCTGGGTTACCGAGTGCAGGGCGTTGCAGGCGCCGGTGCGCAGGCTGCTGATCAGCAGCGCGTGGGAGTACTCGGAGAGCACGTTGTGGAAGTCGCCATTGAGCCGGATCTCCTGTTCCACGACCTTCGCGCTGATGGAGTAGGCCGCGCCGCCGAGGGAAACCATGGTCTGGCAGGGCATGGTCGGCGCACCGAGGCTCGCCGAAATCCAGGAGGCGCCCTCGCTGCCGACCCGTGCCGCCACGATGGAATTACCAACCTACAACACCGTAAGCAAGCACCCGCCCCCGGTCTCCGGAAAGAAGATCAAGGAGATGCGCAGACCGGGCCAGTACAGGATTTGCTGCGGGTCGAGTGTGACGGGTTTCAGCAACGGTCGCCAGCGCTCGAGGCTGTCTTGGTTAAGGCGGCGGAGAAGCTGATTCCGCCGGTCGGGGGTTGGACCCGCTTCGTGTGGCATGAACGAATTGTAGTCCAGCGAACATAGAACCGATTTCGGCGTCCGGGGGGCCGGGATCGGGAAAGCGCGGTGCAGCAAGTCCCTCTTTGGGAAAGATGCTCGAGAAATTCAGGGCTCCGGAGGCCGCGACACTCGCCCACCCCATCGCTTTCACGGTAAGCTCTTGAGCATATGCTTGGAGTGCTGCTCCAGTATCTTCGGCGCGCCCTCTGGAAGGCCTTTGGCCACAACGCCTTTACCATTGCCAAAGCGGCCGCGTACTCTGAGCTGCTGAGCCTGTTCCCTGCCCTGCTGGTTGCCGCCGCGCTGCTCTCGAAGGCGCCTACCTCGGAGGCGGTCCGCAGCGATGTGCACACCCTTTTGACCGACCTGCTGCCGCCCGACACGATGAACCTGGCGCAGGGCTACTTCACTCCCAACTCGGCCCGCTCGCACCGGCTGGTCGTCTCGGCGGGCATTGTGGCGATTGCCGCGGCGATGGGCGTCATGCTGTCGCTGATGGAGGGGTTCCGCCGCGCCTACCGCCTGCCGCGGGGGCAGTTCGGCTTTTGGAAGGAGCGCCTGGTGGCGCTGCTGCTCATTCCATCGACCCTGCTCCCCATGCTCTTCGCTACAACCTTTGTGGTATTCGGGCACCAGATCGAGTTATGGATGATCGCGAACGCCGACCATGAGCTGCGTTCGTATGTGCTGCTGGGGTGGAGAGCGGTGCGCTGGATGATCGCGCTCGCGACGAGCGTCGCGGTGCTGCAGGTGATCTTCCACTTCTCGACGGCGGTGCGGCCGCCGTGGCACCGCACGGTTCCGGGCGCGGTGCTTGCCACGACCACGTGGTTTGGTTCTACCATGGCTTACGGCTGGTATGTGACGCGTTTCGCCGACTACTCGCGGGTGTACGGCTCGCTCGGCGCCGGCATTGCCACCATGGTGTGGCTGTATTTTGTTTCGATCGCTACATTGGTCGGTGCGGAGTTCAATGCGCAGGTGTATCCCATGTGGGATGAGCAGGGCGAGTCGACCCTGGCCGAGGATGACCGGCTGGAGAATCCGGCCTGCGCCGGGAACGGGGCCGGGCAACCGGCTCTCGGCACAAGGGAATTGGCCCGGCAGGCAAGCGGGCCGGCAGGCATGGCAGGCAGTTAGAGCGGAAGAGTTGAGGAAACGGGATGGAAGCGGCAGCGAACAGGGCAATGGGAGTGAGCAGTACCGGGGATAGCAGTACCGGGGATAGCAGTACCGGCAGCAGTAGCAGCTCGGCTCCGGCCGTGGGCAACGACCCGTTTACCGCGACCGGGGCCTTAC
>CAXTSA010000084.1:0-5591 GCA_964246755.1 uncultured Acidobacteriaceae bacterium | reverse complement strand
AGCAGCTCGGCTCCGGCCGTGGGCAACGACCCGTTTACCGCGACCGGGGCCTTACGCCGGGCCAAGATCGTCGCGACGCTCGGGCCCGCGTCGGGCGACGAGGTGACGTTTCGCGCCCTGGTACGGGCAGGGCTCGACGTGGCGCGGCTCAATTTTTCGCACGGGACGCAGGAGGACAAACTGCGGTTGATCGAGATGATCCGCAAGATCTCTGACGAGGAGGGCAAGCCCATCTGCATCCTCGCGGACCTGCAGGGGCCGAAGATCCGTACCGGCAAGCTCGAGAACCGGACGCCGGTTCTGCTCGAAGCCGGGCAGGTGCTGCGCATTACCCCGCGCGCGATCCTCGGCACCCGGGACCTGATCGCGACGACCTTTACCACGCTTGCCGAGAACCTGGAGCCGGGCGCGCGCATCCTGCTCTCGGACGGGCTCATTGAGCTGCACGTGATCCGCATCGTCGGCGAGGATATCGAATGCGCGGTGATCAACGGCGGCCTGCTGGGCGAAAACAAGGGCATCAATCTCCCGGGCATCGCGGCCAAGGTGCCGTCGCTGACCGACAAGGACGCGGTCGACCTGGACTTCGTCATTGGCGCCGGGGTGGACGCGATCGCGCTCTCGTTTGTGCGCAACGCGGAGGATGTGCGGCTGGTCAAGGACCGCATCGAGGCCGCGGGCGCCGATACGTGGATTATCGCGAAGCTCGAAAAGCCCCAGGCGATTGACAACGTGGACGAGATCCTCGCGATCGCGGACGGGGTGATGGTGGCGCGCGGCGATCTGGGGGTAGAGGTGCCGCCCGAGAAGGTGCCGGCGATGCAGAAGCTGATCATCCGGCGCGCGGCGGAGTACCGCAAGCCGGTCATCACGGCCACGCAGATGCTCGAATCCATGATCGACAATCCACGACCGACGCGCGCCGAGGCCTCCGACGTGGCGAATGCGGTGTACGACGGCACCGACGCGGTGATGCTCTCGGCCGAGTCGGCCGCCGGCAAGTACCCGGTCGAGGCGGTCAAGATGATGGCCAAGATCGTGCTCGAAACCGAAGCGCAGATGCGCGATCTGCCCTCGCTGTATCCCCCGCGGGTGAGCGGCCACGCGGCCAGTGTGCCCGAGTCGATCTGCGAGTCCATGGCGCACGCCTGCAACGACCTGGACATCCGGGCGATCGCCGTGTTCACCGAAACCGGCGCGACGGCGCGGCTGCTCTCAAAGCGGCAGCCCCGGCCGCCGGTCTGCGCGCTCTCCTCCTCGCCGGCGGTGCTGCGCCGTATGAGCCTGCTGCGGGGGGTGTTCCCCCTGGCCTGCGGCAAGGCCGCGACCACCGAACGCATGATCGAGACAGTCGAGGACGCGCTTGAGCGGAGCCGCTTCGCGCGCCGGGGCGACATCGTCGGCATCGTCGCCGGGACGCGAACCAACTCCGGCTCGACGAACTTCATGCGGATGCATGTGCTGGGGGACCTGGTGGATGCGCCGGCGGCGGCGAAGCGCGAGGAGGCGCATGTGTAGAAGCGGTCTCATCGATGACTTCGCGGCTCTGAGCGCGTGTTGCGCGGCGACTGTCTCGAAGCAAGACACGAGGGAGGCAGAAGTCAGGTCGCCTCGCACCTTCCGGTAAGCTGAATCCATGGGCCGCATCCGCATCCTGACCGACCAGGTGGCGAACCAGATCGCCGCGGGCGAGGTGGTCGACCGGCCGGCTTCGGTCGTCAAGGAGCTGCTCGAGAATGCGCTCGACGCCGGGGCCACGCGGATCCGCATCGAAATCGAGGGGGGCGGGCGCAAGCGGATCCGCATCGCCGACAACGGGCACGGCATGGGCCGCGACGATGCGCTGCTGGCTTTTGAGCGGCACGCGACCTCCAAGATCCGATCGTCTGACGACCTGCTCGAGATCGCGACGCTGGGCTTCCGCGGGGAGGCCTTGCCCTCGATCGCCTCAATCTCCCGCCTGGAGCTCGCGACGCGTTTTGAGGACGAGCCCAGCGGGACCCGGATCGAGATCCACGGCGGCAAACTGGCGCGCGTGGAGGACGCGGGAGGCCCCCCGGGGACGACGTTCACGATCGAGGACCTGTTTTTCAACACGCCGGCGCGGCGCAAGTTCCTCAAGTCCGAGCAGACCGAGACCGCGCACGTCGCCGCGCTCGTGACCCATTATGCGCTTGCCCACCCCGCGAAGCACTTCGAGCTCCTGTCGAGCACGCACACCCTGTTGAACGCGCCGCCGGTGCGGGCGACCGAAGAGCGGGTCTACCAGATATTCGGCCGCGATACGCTCGACGCGCTTCTGCCGCTCGCGGCCGAGCGGCCGCTCGACCATGGCGGCCTGCCCGAGCCGCCGCCCTGGAAGCGCGAGGAACACTACCGTCGGCCCGCGCCCGGACGCCGGCGGCTCTCCGGCTTCGCGTCGAAACCGGAACTGCAGAAGCTCAACCGCAACTCCATTTACATCTTCGTCAATGGGCGGCTCATCCGCGACCGGCTTATCCTGCACGCGATCTCGGAGGCGTACCGCAATGTGCTGCCGCCGACCTCCTACCCGGTCGCACTGCTGTTTCTGGAGATGCCGCCGGCCGAGGTCGATGTCAACGTGCACCCGTCAAAGACCGAGGTGCGGTTCCGGCAGCCTACGCCCGTGCACGACTTCGTGCGCGACTCGGTCCGCTACACACTGATGAAAGCTCGCCCCGCGGCATCGTTTCTGGCCGCGCTCGGCGGCAGTCCGAATCGTCGGGAGGCGCTCGGCGCGGGCGAGAGTGTGCCGTTGTCAGAGCTCACCCCCGACGACCTGCCCCCCATTACTCCGCCCTCCGAGTATCTCGACTCGGACTCTCCAGGGGCGCTCGCGGGGAACCCCGATGGCGCCGGGCAGGACCGTTACGCGGGGGAGGCGGCTCCGTTCACACTGCTTGCCCCGGCGCCGAGGCCCGAGGCCGCGCACCTGCCGTTCACGGGCGATGCGGACGAAAGCCTGGGAAGGGCGATGGCCGGAGCCGGGACCGGGCTCGGGCTTAAAACCGGGCTTGAAGCCGGACTTGGAACCGGCGGGCTTGAGATCGCCCCCGGGCTCGCGCTCGGGCAGCCCGTTCTGCCGCACGATGTTTCACCGAAGGGCGTTGCATCGAGGGACTCCGCGGAGCCGGTCACCGACCTCCACGCGCTCGCCTCGCTCAAGCCTCTCGGCCAGCTGCGGGAGTCCTTTATTCTCGCGACAGGCGAGGACGGGCTCTGGATCATCGACCAGCATGTGGCGCACGAGCGGGTGCTGTTTGAAAAGATCCTGCGCGAGCGCGCGGTGGAAAAGGTGCAGCGCCAACGCCTGCTGATGCCGCTGCTGGTCGACCTCGAGCCGCACCAGATGGTCCTGTTCGCCCGCATCGCGCGAGAGCTTGAGCAGAACGGTTTCGAAGCCGAGCCGTTCGGACCGCGCACGATCGCGATCAAGGCTGCGCCGGTGGGCCTCGAAGGCCGGGAGCTCGAACGCATGCTCACCGAAGTGCTCGAGCAGGCTGCGCTCGAGGGAACCGGGCACGAACAGGCCAGGCCCGGGCAGACCGGGAATCTCGAAGCGGCACGCACCCGCATCGCCGCCTCCATCGCCTGCCACGCCGCCATCAAGGTCAATATGCCGCTCGACAGCGAGCGCATGGGCTGGCTGCTGGCCGAGCTCGGCAAGACCGAGCACCCCACCAGCTGTCCGCACGGCCGTCCCATTGCACTGCGGTATTCTTGGAAAGACATCGAGCGGGCATTTCACCGGATCTAAGCCCCGTTTCGCCCGGGCTACGCCCCTTGACAACTGACGCACGACGCCGCGAGAAGCTCGCGGCAAGGATCCCTCTTTGACAGCAGAACAGCTCCAACACGCGCGCGAGGCAGCCTGGCGACAGGGGGGCAATCCCCTTCTGACCGCCGAGGACGCGGCGGCCTGGCTTCAGGAAACCGGTCTCACCCTGTTTCTTCCCCGATCGGCCGAGATCGCCGCGCCGGCACCCTCACTCGTCCAGGCGGTGGCGGGCGAGGCCGAGGCCGCGCCGAAGCCGGCCACGGTCGAAGACGCCGTCCGGATGCTTCACCGGCTCCAGGCCTCGGGCGACGCGCTGGCGCTCAACCTGCTCGGAGGCCTGGGCGATCGGCCGGACTTCGTGGCCACCGGGGAAACTTTTCCCTTCGTCTATGCCCTGCGGGGCGACCGGGAGTGGGCGCGGGGTCCCCGCGGCAAGAGTTCGCCGCTGGTCGTCGAGGTCTGGAAGCTGCTCGACCGGGAAGGCGCGCTGACCGCCGACGAGGTGAAGGACAGGATGGGCCGGCACCTGACGGAGTCGGCCGCGCTGCGCGCCCTCGCCGAGCTGTGGACCGGCTTGCGCGTGGAGCCGGTGTTTGACGCCCGAGACGGCGAACCCACCCGCTGGCAGTGCCTGGAAGCCAACCATGAGAAGGCCATGACTGCCGGCAGTGCCATGGGGCAAAGTACCGCGTTGTCCGCGCTGGTCTCGCTTTACCTGCAGTCGGCGATTGCGGCCACGGGCGACGAGGTCGAGGCGTTTCTTTCGCCGCTGGCCTCGCGCTCCCGCGTCCGCGACGCGGTGCGCGGCCTGACGGCCACGCGGCAGCTCGGCGTACGCAACCTGGGCCCGCGCGAACACTTTTTTGTCGAAGGGGGGCTGCCGGAGTTCGCCGAAGCCTCCCGCGAGGGGAGTGCGGAGATCGCCTCGCATGCACCCGCCGCCGCGGTTCCGGCGGACCTTCTGCCGGAAGTTCCGGTACCGGCGGACATCGTGGTGAGCGGCGAGACCGGCGCGTTTCGGATCGAGGCGCTTTCCGAGGCGGAAACCGAGAGGGAGCGCACGGTCGGCGAGGGCCGGAAGCGCTTTGTCGCCGCGCGTCCGGCGGGGGACCGCAAGGATTTTGGACCCCGGCCCGGCGGCGCACGAAAGACGTTTGGCCCCAGCGAGCAGGGCGGTCGTCCCCGGGAAGGTGGCGCGGCGAAAAAGCCGTTCTTCGCCCGCGAGCCATGGAAGGAAGACCGGCGGCCGGGTGAGGGACGTGCGGCATCCGGCCCAGCAGGAGCAGGAGGCGCGGCCGGTGAGCGCCGACGCTTCTCTCCAGGGGGGCCGCCGAACGCCGGGCGAACATCGTTTGGCGGCCCGAAGAAGTCATTTCCCCCGCGGGAAGGCGGGATCCCGGCCG
Organism: uncultured Acidobacteriaceae bacterium; assembly: GCA_964246755.1. GTDB lineage: Bacteria > Acidobacteriota > Terriglobia > Terriglobales > Acidobacteriaceae > EB88. Next base: position 389 of record CAXTSA010000084.1, on the reverse strand, counting down.
GCGGTGATCGCAGGCCGTTTGCTTCCCGCAGCGGCTCCGGACCCGGTTCTGGGCCCGGTGTTAGGCCCGATTCCATGTCACGACCGGCGTTGCCTCGAGATCGCAAGGGGTTCTCACCTGCGGGCCGAGCCACCTCGCCGCGCGGGAACCCTCGCGAGGGCGCGCGTCCGGGATTTGGCCCGGACTCCCGCCCGGACTTCCGCCCAGGACCGCAAGACCGGAAGCCGTTCTCACGGGGTGCCGCGCCGGCTGCTGAAGGAGGCGAGCGGCGTTCCTTCACCCCCGGACGCCCCGCTTCGGGCGGAGAAGGTTTTCGGCCCAAGCGGCCGTTTTCGCCACGGCCGGAAGGCGCGGGCGGCACACGTCCGCCGCGCAGGAACGCAGGAGCG
>CAXTSA010000083.1:2765-9900 GCA_964246755.1 uncultured Acidobacteriaceae bacterium | reverse complement strand
TTCTCAGGCTGCTCGGCTATCTGCGCCGGTACGTGCCGCAGGCGGCGGCGGCCGTCGTGCTGATGGCGCTGGTCGGGCTGCTCGAAGCCTTTCGCTACCTGCTGATCCAGCCCATTTTCGACAACGTACTGCACCCCGGTGCGGCGACCCATTCCGTTCCACTGCTGGGCAACTTCAACACGCGCTTCCGCACCCACGTGCGATTTGACCTGCACACGCTTGCCCCGCACTGGATGCACAACGAATGGACCATCGTGGGCTTCGCGCTGGTGGCCTCCACGCTGCTCAAGAGCGTTTGTGATTTTTCCGGCACATACCTGGTCAACTACGCGGGTTTCGGCATGATCACCGACCTGCGCGACGATCTGTACGAGACGATGCTGCGCCGGTCGGCTTCGTTTTTCCAGAAGCATGCGACCGGCACGCTGCTTTCGACGCTGATCAACGATATCGAGCGTGTGCAGTATGCCATGTCGTCGGTGCTGTCGGACTTTCTGCAGCAGTTCTTCACGCTGGTGTTCATGCTGGTGGTGGTGGTTGCGTACGGCGGCAAGCTGGCGTGGCTGCTGCTGTTGTTCGTGCCGGTGGTGATTTTGTCGGTCCGGCGCATTGGCCGAAGCGTGCGCAAGACGACGCGCGGCGGACAGGACAAGCTCGCGGAGATCCAGAACATCCTGCACGAGACCATCACCGGCAACCGCATTGTGAAGGCGTTCAACATGGAGCGCTGGGAGCTGGGGCGATTCCGCGGGGCGGCGCGCAGGTTGTTCCGCGCCAACCTGCGGTCCGTGCGTGCGCAGGCGCTCTCGTCGCCGGTGATGGACCTGATCGGCGCGGTGGCGATCGCGCTGCTGCTGCTGGTCGGGCGAGGACAGATCCAGAGCCGGACCATGACCGAGGGGCAGTTTTTTACCTTCCTGGTGGCGCTGTTCAAGCTGTACGACCCGGTGCGCAAGTTCGCGCTGTACTACAACAATTTCCAGCAGGCTCTGGGTGCTTCAAGCGAGATCTTTCGGTTCATCGACGACCATGACGACCTGGTGGAAAAGCCGCGCGCGCATGTTTTGAAGGGCTTTCGCGATTCGATCCGGCTGGAGAATGTCGGGTTTTGCTACTCGACTGACGAAGGTGACAAGCAGGTGCTGTCCGGCGTCGATCTCGCGATCCGCGAGGGCGAGGTTGTGGCGCTGGTGGGCCCAAGCGGCGCGGGCAAGTCGACGCTCGTAAACCTCATTCCGCGGTTTTTTGACGTGACCTCGGGCCGCATCCTCATCGACGGCTACGATCTGCGCGATGTCTCGATGCGATCGCTTCGCGAGCAGATCGGCAAGGTCACGCAGGAGACGATCCTGTTCAATGACACGATCCGCAACAACATCGCGTATGGCCGGCCCGATGTGCCGCTTGCGAAGGTGGAAGCCGCGGCGCGCGCGGCGCTGGCGCACGACTTTATCCGGCAGCTGCCCGAGGGTTACGACACGCCGATCGGTGAGAAGGGCTTCCGGCTCTCGGGCGGAGAGCGCCAGAGGATCGCGATCGCGCGCGCCCTGCTCAAGAACGCGCCCATCCTGATCCTCGATGAAGCGACCTCGTCGCTCGACGCGGAGAGTGAGTCGCTGGTGCAGCCGGCGCTCGGTAACCTGATGGCCGGGCGCACCGTGATCGTCATCGCGCACCGGCTCTCGACTGTGCGCCGGGCGACGCGCATCGGCGTAATGGAAGGCGGCGCGCTGACCGCGATCGGCACGCACGAGGAGCTGCTGCGGCAGTCGCCGACCTATCGCAGGCTGTATGAGTTGCAGTTCGCCGGAATGGCCGAACAGGAGGCGAGTGCTTGAGAGCAGAAGAGGTTGCGCGACAGCAGGCGGGGGTGGAGTCGGGTAGCCAGGACGGGATGCTCGTCGGGGAGCAGCGGCAGCTCGCGGGCTCGTCTTCCGCGGCCCCGGCGGTAGCGCCTGGTGTTTCGTCCGGTGTTTCGTACGGTGTTTCGCCTGGTGTTGCGTCTGGGGTTTCGTCTATGACGGGCTATGCGCGGGTTTCGGCGCGCTCGCCCGGTAGCGCGGCGCTGACGCTCACTCTGAAAAGCATCAATCACCGATTCCTGGATCTGCAGTTGCGTTTGCCCGCGGGGGCGGAGCAGCTCGAAAGCTCGATCCGCTCGGAGCTCAAGCGGGCGCTGGTGCGTGGCCATGTCGAGTGCACCCTGACGCTCGACCGGGCAGCCCGCAGGGATGGAAGCGAGCGCCGCGCGGTCGCGGTCTACTTTGACCTGCCTGCCCTGCGCTTGTATGTGGAGAGTTTTCGCGCTGCGGCGGACGAGCTTGGGCTCTCGCCGGAGCCGGACCTGAACGTCGCGGCGCAGCTTCCGGGGATGCTGCTGGCCGCTCCGGAGACGCGCGAGGGTGAGGCTGGCGATGAGCAGGCGGCGCTTGAAAGCGCCCTGGCGCGTGAGATTCCGCCTCTGCTGGCTGAGGCGCTCGCCGCTCTGAAAGCGATGCGGGAGCGTGAAGGCGCGGCGCTGGCCCTGCTGATGGGCGAGAGCCTCCACCGGCTGCGCATGCTGGTGGATGAGGTCTCGGTCCTGCGGAGTGACGTGCAGGGGGCGCACTTCGCTCGCATCGCCGAGCGGCTGGACGTGCTGGTGGGGCGCACGTTCGACCGGGACCGCATTCTGGGCGAGGCGGCGCTGCTGGCCGAGCGGGGCGACGTAGAGGAAGAGGTCGCGCGCATGCACACCCACATTGCGCATTTTCGCGCGCTGCTGGACGGGGGCGGGGAAGCCGGTAAAAAGCTGGACTTCCTGCTGCAGGAGATGAATCGCGAAGCGAATACATTGCTATCAAAAACGGCCGGCGTCACGGGCGGCGGCGCGCGCATTACCGAGTGCGGACTAGCGATGAAGGCGGAAATCGAAAAACTGCGCGAACAGGTGCAGAATCTGGAGTAGGGCCCCGCAGACGACGTTCCCCCTTGGCACGAAGGGCAGCGTTGTGAGCGATCCGCTTCGGACGGGGAAACAGGAGGCAAGTGGCAGGTATTCTTTTCATTATTTCAGCGCCTTCCGGCTCGGGCAAGTCGACGCTTGTGGCGCAGATACGCTCGCTCGTCGCCGACCTGGAGTTTTCTGTCTCCTACACGACGCGGACGCCGCGGGGCTCGGAGGAAAGCGGCCGCGAGTACCACTTTGTCTCCGTCGCCGACTTTCGAGGCATGATCGACCGGGGCGAGTTTCTCGAGTACGCGGATGTATTCGGGAACTATTACGGAACCGCGCGACAGTCGTTGACGGATGCGAAGGCGCACGGCAAGGATCTGCTGCTCGATATCGACGTGCAGGGCGCCGGGCAGGTGCGCATGGGCGTTGCTGACGCGGTAAGCATCTTTGTGCTGCCGCCCACGCCGGAGATCCTGGAGGCGCGGCTCAGGAACCGGAGCCGGGCGGAGGGCAGCCTGGACGCGGACGTGATCGCGCGGCGGCTGCTGAAGGCCCGCAGCGAGATCGGCAATTACCCCCGTTACGGATATGTGCTGATAAACGACGTTTTAGATATTGCGGTGGAGGAACTTTCAGCTATTGTGGCGGTAGAACGATTCCGGCGAGGCGGCTTGCCGGAAGCGGTGACGCCCGAGATGGAGCGGTTTGAAGCCCTGGCGGAGGGTTGCCGTCAGGGCGGCATCGACGGTCGGTTGAGGCCGGTTCTGTCAGCTTTCGGGCTCGCGGAGCGGGGCGGGGAAGTACGGGACGGCGAAGTGAAAGGGCAGCAGCAGCGGCTTTTGGGAGGCACTTCATGAAACTTGAGCATGAGTTCGACAGCAATTTCCGTTATGTCATTGTGGCCGCGCGCCGGGCGCGTCAGCTGCAGAACGGGTCCAGTCCGCTGATCGCGACTTCGTCGTCCAAGGCGTCGAAGATCGCGCAGCACGAGATCATGGCCGGAATGGTGCAGCATGTACGGCATGAAACGCCGGTCATCAAGCCCGGCTTCGACGCGCCGGAGATCCCTCGCTTCGCTTGAGCGGTTACTCTTCCGGGGCTTGAGAGGTCAACTATTCTGGATTGTCGGTCAGGACTATTCCTCCGGTCCCGTTTGATCATGCTCAATGATTCTGGCCCGGTCGTCGGGACTCATTTTCCAGAGCCTCCCGTCGAACTCCATTCTGTCTCTGCCGGATTACAATCGGGGCAGACACACCGGAGGACGGCGCGGGATGAAGATCACCCTGGGAGTGACGGGCGGTATTGCGGCCTACAAAGCGGCGGACCTGTTGCGCGCGTTGCAGACAAAAGCGCTGGACGTGCAGGTCGTTATGACCGCGGGGGCGCAACGCTTTGTGCAGCCGCTTACGTTTGCCGCGCTCTCCGGCCACCGCGTCATCACAGGTTTGTGGAGTGAGCAGGCCGTCGATGAGGCCGCGGGCGCCGGGCCCGCAATGGAACACATCGAGCTGGCACAGGCGACCGACGCGCTGGTCGTCGCGCCGGCTTCCGCCGATACGCTGGCCAGCTTCGCCGGGGGGCGCGCGGACGACTTCCTTTCGACGCTGTACCTTGCGACACCGGCACCTGTGGTTATCGCGCCCGCGATGAATGTGCGTATGTGGGAGCATCCGGCGACGCAGGCCAATGTCGCTCTGCTGCGTGCGCGGGGAGCAACAATCGTTGCGCCGGAGAGCGGTGCGCTGGCCTGCGGCATGCAGGGCGCCGGACGTCTCGCCGACACCGGCTCCATTGTCGAAGCGGTGCTCGCGGTGCTGCACGGCAGTGAGGACCTGGCTGGGGAAACGGTGATGATTACTGCTGGCGGCACCCGGGAGGCCATCGACCCGGTGCGCTTCCTAGGCAACCGGTCGAGCGGCAAGATGGGTTACGCGCTGGCCGAGGCGGCCTCGCGCCGCGGCGCGCGAGTGATCCTGGTCTCCGCCCCCACGGCACTGCCCGCACCCACAGGTTGCGAACTGGTCCCGGTCACCACAGCGGAGCAGATGCGGGACGCTATTTTCGCCCGGCTCGGGGAGGCAACGATGGTCATCATGTCGGCCGCAGTCGCTGACTACCGGCCGCGCACGGTCGCCGAGCAGAAGCTCCGGCGCTCGGGTCCGCTGTCGCTCGAACTGGAGCCGACCCCGGACATTCTGAGCGAGATTGTGCTGGACCGCAGACCCGGCACCCTGGTCATTGGCTTTGCCGCTGAGACGGAGGACGCGCTGGCGAGCGGCCGCGCCAAGCTGATGCGCAAGGGTGCGGATGCGATCGTGATCAACGACGTATCGCGTGAGGGCCTGGGCTTCGACTCCGACAACAATGCCGCGACCTTTCTGACCCACAGCACGGCGATCGAGCTGCCGGCCATGCCCAAACGCACGCTGGCCGATCGCATCCTAAACGAGACGCTTGCACTCCGCCGGCCGCAGACCCTGCTCGCCGAAACAGGCCCCGGCGCAGCGTCCTCCCTGAGCCGCTGACCATGAAGCTTTCCCCCGAGGCCGCTGCCGCTCTGCGCGCCCAGATCGGTTTCCTGCGCGACCTGGGCGTTCATGACTTTTATCGCAGGGGTTCTGCGCCGCTCGCGCCTGCGGAGCCGGGCCTGAAAGCGCAATATGAACCGCAGTACGATGTGCAGAACGAGCCAGTCCTGACCGGATCGGCTTCCGAGCCCGCCGCAAAACCTGAACCGATAGCCGCAGCCTCGGGCAGCCTGACCCCAACCGTAACCGAGCCGCGGCCGCACCCGATCGCCGCATTTCAGGCCGAATTCCAGGAGGACCACGAGATCGCCGCTCGTAAACGCGCCCAGCCCGCGCCGCTTCCACTCGTGCTGCCCGGGGAAGTGCTGCCACCCGCCGAACGCGCCGGTGCGCTTGCGGCTATTCGCGCGCAGATCGGCGACTGTACGCGTTGCCCGCTTGCGTTCGCGGGCCGGCACACAATCGTCTTCGGCGATGGCGACCCGAATGCGCGCCTGCTGTTCGTCGGCGAAGGTCCGGGCGCCGATGAGGACGCGCAGGGGGTTCCGTTCATCGGCAAGGCCGGCCAGCTGCTGAATAACATGATTACAGCGATGGGTCTCAGGCGCGAGGAGGTATACATCGCGAACATCGTCAAGTGCCGTCCGCCGGCCAACCGTGTTCCGGAGCCGGTCGAGGCGAACACCTGCACACCTTTCCTGCTTGAGCAGATCGGGGTGGTGCGGCCGGAGGTGATTGTGGCGCTCGGCTCGACCGCGGCAACGTACCTGCTCGGGGCCAAAAGCCCCCTGAACGCGCTGCGCGGGCGGATCCATCCCGCTTACGGAGTCAAGCTCATCGTGACCTACCACCCGGCTTACCTGTTGCGCGACCCGCGCCAGAAAAAAGAGGCCTGGGCCGATTTGCAACTCGCCATGCGTGAGCTCGCTTCTCCGGCTCGGTAATCCCCATTCGCCGCGAGCGCCCCCTATAAAACGAGTTACATGGAGAACTATCCGGCAAGCTATCTAGAACGGTACGGAGCGGGGTAACTCGCGAAGGGTTCTGCGAAGCCCCTGCGAAAGTTGTTTGGCGCGAGCATCTCCGTGTGCTATAAATCGTGCGACTGAGACAGGGCCGTCAGTCCTGCTTGGAAGCACTGTGGTCTACGCGTCGCCTGGGCGCGAGCGAACCGGTATCGGGTCGCCTGCTCCGTTTGTCCTCTCGGAATCTCCTGTTCTGCTGCTTGCTCTCCATTCGTGCCCATCCAGGCTGTTCCACTCGAGTTTGCCATTTCAGGAGAAGTGCCGCATGCCAGTTTGCCCGATCCGCTCGCGCGCCAGGGTTCGTCCCGTCGTCGCGATCGCCCTGTTTTCCGCATCCCTTCCCGCTTTCGTCGCCGCGCCTGCTCACGGTCAGCTCGCGCCGGCTCTTCAGCACTCCGCCATCTCGCTGGGGCAGCAGCGCCCGTCCACGCCGGTGAGCGGCACGGTGTGGCTCCAGTTACACAATAAAGCGGCGCTCGACGCCGCCGTCAAGGCTATGTACACGCCCGGCTCGCCCTCCTTTGGGAGATTCGCAGGCCCGGACGAGCTGAAGCAGTTCGCCCCGCCCGCCGCGGAGGTGGAAAGCGTCAGGAAGGCGCTGGCGGCGCATCCCCTGCGCGTGTTGAGCGTCGACCCGAATAGCC
>CAXTSA010000083.1:0-2755 GCA_964246755.1 uncultured Acidobacteriaceae bacterium | reverse complement strand
GGCATACCTCTGTCTTCTAGGGGGCGTTCCACACGACCGTGAACCAGTACCGCATGCGAAACGGTGTGCTCGTAAAAGCGATGGCGACCGCGCCGACGCTGGGCAACGGCGCGGCAGGCATCGTGAAGGCTGTCACCGGTGTCAGCGGCAAAGGCCTGCAGCCGTTCATCCAGCACCCCATCAATCCGGCGACGGGCAAGGAGGTCGGGCTTATCCCCGCCGGCTCGGAGAACCCGCAAGGCGTCATTTTCTCGTCGGACTGCCTGTACCCGCCGCAGACTGTCACGCTGACCACCCCGGGCAAGAGCCTTCCGGTGGCGGCTTACTCCGGCCTGGTTTACGGCGCGTCGCCGACGAACACCGTCCGGGGGACCATCAGCCCTTGCGGCTATGCGCCGCAGGACGTGGCCAAGTTCTACGGCCTGAACGCGGTGTACAACCAGGGCTACACCGGCCAGGGTCAGACGATCGCCATCGTCGACGCCTACGGTTCGCCGACACTGCAGAGCGACTTCGCGGCGTTCAACCGCATTTACGGACTCACGCCTGCCACCGCCGGCAATTTTCAGGTGATAGCGCCGGTGCCGGTCATGGGCACGAACGCGGGTTGGGCCAGTGAAACCACGCTCGATGTGGAGTGGTCGCACGCGATCGCGCCCGACGCGAAGATTGACCTGATTACCACGCCCACAAACAGCGACGACGATCTGCAGGCCGGCGTGCTGTACGCCGTCACAAACCACCTGGCCAATGTAATATCCAACAGCTACGGGGAGGGTGAGCAGACCTCCGACCCTCAAACCATCACTTCGTGGGATGAGATCTGCGAACTGGCCGCGTTTGAGGGCATCTCGGTGAACTTCGCGACGGGCGATAGCGGCGATTATTTCGCGGAGGAGGGCATCACGGATGTGAGCTCGCCGGCGACCTCGCCCTATGCCACGGCGGTAGGGGGCACCAGCGTGGTGTTCTCGCCGGCGGACGGCTCGGTGGTGCAGGCCGGATGGGGGACCAATTTCACGCAGCTTGGGCAGCCCTCCGGTGTCCTAGACCCGCCGATGGTCTTCGGGTTCCAGAGCGGCGCGGGCGGCGGGACCAGCGCGTTCTTCAAGCAGCCCAGCTACCAGTCTTCGCTGAACGGGACGGGCCGCCAGATCCCGGATGTTGCGGCGCTGGCTGACCCGTACACCGGTGTGGAAATCCTCTTCACCGTGAACGGGACGCGCTACTACCAGCTGACCGGGGGTACCAGTCTGGCAACGCCGATCTTCTCGGCGGAGTGGGCGCTGCTGAACCAGCGGTACGGTTCCTCGCTGGGGCAGGCGGCGCCGTATATTGCGAGATTTGCGGGCACGCCTGCGATCACCGATGTGCAGGCGCCCCCGGTTCAGCTCGCGGTGCAGGGAGCCATCCAGGATGCGAAAGGCACCACCAACTACTCAGCTGAGGCTTTGGCAGCGCCCGGAACCGACACGGGTTTTGCCAGCGCGCTCTATGACGACGGGCTCGGCAACCTGTACGACATCACCTTTGGCACGGATGCTTCGCTGCCCGTGACGCAGGGTTGGGACGCGGTGACGGGCTGGGGCACGGTGAATATGGGCGCGGCGTTCTCGGTGATTGCGTCGGTTAGATAACGGCTGGGCGGTGAGGGAAGGGGCGGTCCTTCGGGCTTGCCCCTTTTCTTATGCCTGCCGCTGGCGCCTCTTCGTTTTCCGCTGGCGCGGTTCGTGCAAACCCCTGCGCGGCTGGTGTCCACTGCGTGGAGGCCGGCGTTTGCGCCCCTGTTAACCTCGCCAAAGTGGCTTTTTTTTGCGATGTCGCGCTTCCCATACCGCTTGACCGCGTGTGGACGTACCGGTGTCTCCCGTCCGAGCAGGAGGAGGCTCCCGGCGTAGGTGCGCGCGTGCTCGTTCCGTTCCGCAGCGAGAAAATGACGGGCGTTGTGGTCAGGGTGCATGCGGAGCCGCCACCGGTGGAGGCCAAAGCCCTGCTGGCCGTGCTTGACCGGGAGCCGGCCATCGCCGCTGACGCGATGAAGCTGGCCGAGTGGATCGCGGGCTACTACCTGTGCCCGCTCGGCGAGGTGCTGCGCACGATGCTTCCGCTGGTTGCCGAGGTTCGCAAGCGGGTGCTGCTGCGCATTGCCGAGACCGGCCGCGCGGCACTGCACGCGGGCGCGGAACAGGGCTCCTCGCGACGGTCCCGGAAAACGCCCGCCGAGCAGGACGTGGAGTACAGCGTGCTCAATTACCTGGAAAGCGGGGAGCCGGCGCGTATCGGCAGCCTGCGCACGGCGACTGGCGCTACTCGCGAGCTGCTGGACGGCATGGTGCGGAAGAAGTGGCTTGGGCGCGAGACCGAAGCCGAGTCGCGGGATGCCACGCGGACGATTCGCTGGGCGGTGCTAGGGAGCTCGCTCGGGGGAGAGACGCGCCTGCCGAGGCTTAACGCGAACCAGGAGCGGGTACTCGCGGAGCTGGCCGGGGCCGGCGGCGCGCTGCCGGTGCCGGAGTTGCGTGTGCTGCTGGAGCGCGGTGGGGAAGCGACATCGCAGGGATTTCCAGCAAGCACCCCGGGCACCTTGGTGCGGCGCGGGCTGGTGCTGTTGGAGGAGCGCCCGCTCACTTTTCACGTTTCGGGGCTGGGGCAAACGGGCGGGCACGAGCATCGGCTGAATGATGCGCAGGCCGCCTCGCTGCTCGCGATCACGGCGGCGATGGAGGGCGGCACGTTTGAGCCGATGCTGCTGTAC
>CAXTSA010000082.1:8450-9924 GCA_964246755.1 uncultured Acidobacteriaceae bacterium | reverse complement strand
GCCCAGGAGTTTTACCTGGTTCGCTTGTCCAAGTAAAGGACCTGAGACCCGCTTGGGCGGCGGGTCTCATCTCTCATCCGAGGCGTCACCATTGTCGATGCGTTTATGAGGCTGCTTCCACGTCTCTTGAGCGGTATGGCTCTGGGCAGCGATTCGCTTTGCTTTCTCGCAGGCCGCTGTTTCGGGCAGCTTCAAACATCCAACCATGCACATGCATACGAAACAGCGAGGCAGCCGTCACATCCGCACCCATGCGACGGTTCTAGTCTTTCTGCTCACCTGCCTGTTCACGCTGCCTGCTTTCGGGCTCGATCCCGCGAAGAACCTTCGGCAATATGTGCTGCGTAGCTGGACCTCTGAGCAGGGGCTGCCCCAAAACTCAGTTCGCGCCATGCTGCAGACCCACGATGGCCTTTTATGGATTGGCACGCGAGACGGCCTGGCCCGGTTCGACGGCGCCGGTTTCGTCATCTACCAGGCCGGCGCGCCCAACTCCATCCCCGGCGAGTCGATCACCGGCCTTGCTGAGGACCGCGACGGCAGCCTATGGATCAGCAGTGGGGGCGGGCTGACCCGCTACCGCGATGGGAAGTTCCACAGTTACAGCAGTCGGGATGGACTGCCCGGCAACTCGATCTGGCGCATCGCCAGCGACCCCGCCGGCGGGGTGTGGGCGGTAACCTGGCGCAGCGAGTTGTTTCATTTCGACGGCACAAGGGTGCGCCGCTACGCGAGCCCCATCCCGGGGCGTCCCGAGGAAGTGAATGCAGTGCTGGAGGACACACACGGCACACTTTGGATGGCGACGTTTGACGGCTTGTTCGCGCTCGACCGTGGGCGAGGCTTCGAACGCTTTACTCGCGAGAGCGGATTGGCCGGCGACCGCGTCTATGCGCTGGCCCTGGACCGCGAAGGCCAGCTTTGGATAGCCGGCGACGGAGGGCTCACTCATCGAACGGATGGCCGCTTTCTCTCGATACCGGTAAGGGGATTGGCGACCGCTACGCTGCTTGCGTTTGATCGCAGCGGCGAGAACGATGCGATTTGGACGGGATCGACGGGCAAAGGCCTGTTCTGCCTGAGTACGCGGGGCGTACAGCGGCTGGGCGCTGCGCAAGGGCTTATCAGCGATGAGTTGTACCTGCTGTACTTTTCGCGTGACGGGAGCTTGTGGCTGGGCGCGGTAAACGGGCTCAACCAGCTGAGCGATGGCACCGTGACGTCCTACGGTTCGGGCGAGGGCTTGCCGAGGTCAACCATCGACATACAAAGGTCGCAGGGGCCGAGCGATGAGCTCTGGTTTGGCCAGGGCGACAGCCTGTTTCGTGTAAGCGATGGAAGGCTGGTTCCAATGGCAACGGCTGCGCAAAGGAGGGGTCCCGAACTGAACGCGATGCAGGTCGGTTCCCGCGGCCTGAGCGCCATTCCGCTCTCGGTGCGCAGCAATGATGCCGGCAGCCGCGGTCTTGTGCTC
>CAXTSA010000082.1:3866-8440 GCA_964246755.1 uncultured Acidobacteriaceae bacterium | reverse complement strand
TCACTGGAGGCCACGGGAACGGACTGCTCAGCGACGGCGCGCTGAAGCGGCGTTTGCCCCCGATCCCTTGGGCCTCGGTCGGCACCATGCTGATTGCGCATGACGGCACGATCTGGACCGGCGGTTCGGAGATTGGCGTGGTGGCCTACGCGGCTCATGGTCCGCCGCGCACTTATACGATGGCGAACAGCCTCTACGATAACAACGTGAGTGCCCTGGCTGAAGATACAGCGGGGAATATCTGGGTCGGCACATTGTCGGGACTCAATCGCGTCCGCCACGGGACTGTAACACGCATTGCCTCCTGCGCCAGGGTGACCTCCATCAATCCGTCGGCCAACGGCAGCCTTTGGGCAAGCTCCGACTCCGGGCTGATCTACGTGCCTTCGACGCTCGCACCTGTGCGGGTGTTCACCCAGAGAGACGGCTTGCCTACCAGCGTCATTGAGGGCGTGGCGGAGGATACGCAGGGCCACCTGTGGCTAGGGACCCAGCAGGGCATTGTGCGGGTGAACAAAGCTGATTTACTTGGCGCCGGCGACCGCTCACCGGTCGTCCCGGTAGTATTTGGCGTCGGCGACGGCTTTCGCAGTGCGCAGCTACGCCCGAACTCTGTGTTCCGTTCCCGCCATGGAGATATTTGGTTCCTGACACTGGAGGAGCTGGCGATGATCAATCCCCGTGGGATACAGGCCAGACCGCTGGCTCCGATCCTTATCGATGAAGTGGACGTAGACGATCGGGACCAGGCCTCGACGCCGATCTCATCGCTGACAGTACCGCCTGGGCGCCATCGCCTCAGAATCCGCTACACCCTTCCGGAGTTTCGCATTCCCGCCCGCATTCACTTCCGCTACCGGCTGGAGGGCTGGGACAACAAATGGGTCCAGGCCAGCAGTCTCCGCGATGCCATTTACACGGGCATCACGCCCGGTCATTACGTTTTTCGCGTTGCCCACTCTGACGGCTATGGCAACTGGAGCACAGAGGAAAGCAGTTTGCCCATTCGGGTTACGCCATACTTTTACCAAACCGGTTGGTTTTTGGCCTTTGCCGCGCTGCTCGCGGTGGCCTGCATATGGCAGATGCACAGGCTGCGCGTAGCCCAGATAAGCGCCCACATTGACGGGCGCATGCAGGAGCGCCTGCAGGAGCGTACGCGCATCGCCCGCGAGTTGCACGACACACTGCTGCAAGGCATACTCGGCATTTCCATGCAGATGTATGCGGCTTCTCAGCAGGCTTCCGTCGGCACCCCGGCCTCCTCGATCCTGGGTCACGCCTCCCAACGTCTGCGTGAAATCGCTGAGCAGGGCCGGAAGGCGCTTGAGGATCTGCGCTCGCCGCCGAGCGTTCCTGATTCCCTTGAGACCATGCTGGCGCTGCGCTTGCGCGACATGGACCTGCCTGCCGAGATGCATCCGCAGATCAACAGCGTCGGCATCCAGGTAAGTCTGCGCCCCCTGGTGCAGGTTGAAGTCGAGCAGATCGCGCGGGAAGCAGTGGCCAACGCCGTCCAGCACTCCGGCGCGAACACTATCCGGCTCGACATTGTGTACCAGCCTGCCCATTTCTTTATGAGCGTCAGTGATAACGGCTGCGGCATCGACCGGGAGACGCAGAAGTCGGGGCGCCACGGGCATTGGGGCATCCCCGGCATGCGTGAGCGTGCCCAATCCCTCGGGGGGCACCTGCGGATTCTGCCGCATGTTCCCTGCGGCACGGTCGTCGAGGTTTCGTTTCCGGGCGCCGTGGCCTATCTCAAGCCGCCGCGCCGGTACGGGCTTCCGTTCTGGCGGCTTCGCCGAAGTCGTAAACTTAGAGCATTTCCCCTATAGGTAGGGAGGGAAAGATTTAGAGTACGCGGATTTTCTTGACGGAAGAGTCACGCGGAGCGCTCATTGGTCTCTCTACGTGTGTAGGGAAAATGCTTTACCCGGTCCAGACTGATTCCCGTCACCATACTGCGAGGAGCACTTACTTCATTCCATGATCAGCATTCTCAGCGTCGATGACCATCCAGCCTTTCGTGAGGGGATTGCAGCTATCTTGAATAGCCAGCAGGACATGCGTCTGGTCGCCCAGGCCTCGACCGCCCAAGCGGGCATCCTCGCCTACAACGAGTACCGGCCCGACGTGACCCTGATGGATGTCCGGTTGCCCGACCTACCCGGCATCGAAGCCCTTGCGGCCATTCGCGCGACCGATCCGGCTGCGCGGCTGCTCATGCTCTCTACCTTCCAGGGAGATGCCAGTATTGCCCGCTCCCTTGCCGCCGGCGCCCGCGGCTACATGCTCAAGACCATGGTTCCCGGCGAAATGCTCGAAGCGATTCGCGCAGTACACGCCGGCGGCAAATACATTCCGGCGATTGTGGCAACGCAGCTCGCCGCCTATCTTTCTGAGCAACCGCTTACCCCGCGCGAAAGTGAAATCCTGAAGCATGTCTCGACGGGAAACAGCAATCGCGACATTGGCAAACTCCTGTTTATCAGCGAGCAGACGGTCAAAGCCCATCTTCGGCACATCATGGACAAGCTCGGCGGTAGCGATCGTGCTCACTGTGTCGCCATCGCCGCACGGCGAGGCTTTCTCGAGCTGTAAGTTCGAACAAGGGTCAGGGATTGGCTGCGAAGCCCGGCAGAATCGAGTGAAGCAGCGCCTGGGTTACGTCGACTACCGTAGCGTTCTCGCCGGTCCCGACGGTCACTACAAGCCGGCCCGACCGAACCCCTCCCCGACATCCCAGGCAGGTCGATTCCGAAGTCATGACCAGAAGCTGGTAGGGCGACACTCACGATCGTAGACGTCGATCCCGACCAGCAAGACGCTTAGGTTTAGGCACCAGATACTGGGGACCACGTCTGGATGCATCGAACGCGTGCCTGCCATCAAGCCTTGACCGAATCGGATCTGTTCAACTCTGTGCCAGCTCCCGCGTAAGGTCAGCAAAAGCTAGATAGCTGAGCTGATTCAGCGTGAAGCTCCTGCTGTGGAACTTACCTCATCTACGTCTTGATCACTACACGTCTATTACTTGGCAGGTAATTGCGAACAGGCCCAAGGCGATCAAGACTAGAGAAGTAGCGGCCGTCGACGCGGTTGCCTACTAGTCTAAGGAGGTGCACTTGACTGCCTTTCACATCCGCACGCTCAGCTCCGCGCCGGAAGCGTCAAAGCCTGCCCTGCAACAATTGCAGGACGGGTTCGGCTTCATCCCAAATGTCGCCGGCGCTATTGCCAATTCTCCTGTTTTGATGAAGGCTTTTGCTGCCGTCTTCGCGAGCGTGCACAGCGGTAGTTTCGCTGAAGACGAAATACAAATTGTGCTCCTGACGGACGCCGTTGCGAATGCCTCAGCCTGGGCTGTAGCCTTCCACAGCGCTTTGGCCCTCAAGAGCGAGGTATCTGCTGAAGACGTTCGAGCCATCCGGGAGCGTCGGTTGCCGGCTCTACGGAAACACGCGGCTCTTTCCGGTCTTGCACGTGCGCTGATCGAGAAGCGGGGACACGTCGATTCTGGAGAGCTTCAAACATTTCTGAATGCCGGCTTCCGTCAGGAGCAAATTTTGGAGATCCTGACAATCGTTGCTGCTTCAACCATTACGAACTATGCGGCAACCGTCGCCAACCCACCGCTGGAACCGCAGTTCCAGGAATACGTTTGGAACGCGGAAGGTTGAGGCGGCCTCCGCCCTCTCAAGCGAAGGCTGTGGCAGAACACATTGTGTCTGTCACTCCATGCCGGCTACAAAGTCGCGAAAGCGTTGCGTGGTTCGGTGCGCTCTCGCCGACCTCCATCGTGAGGTTCGCTGCAAAGAAGAAGACTTTGTCAAACATCGTGAACCTCGCGATGGCGACACGGCCTGGTACATGCGAGTGCCCCCGTATCCAGTTACTTCAGCTGTTCTCTAAGGGGAACATGCACTCCACGCGAAGCTCTTGAGCTGTAACGCATTGTGGAGTGCCGACCGTGGTAATGAGGGAGAAGAAGGAAAACCGCTCTCCTTTACGGATGAAGGTAATAGGCACAACAGGACTTTGCGGTGCGAGTGTTCGCTGGAGGTCCGTCACTCCAGGGTGTCGCCTCAAGCGATCCACCAGATCCTGAAGTTCACGGTCGATTACCTGCCCAACAGCTTCTCGGCGAACACGCTGAAGCAGTCCCGCGGCAACGCTCTGCCAATCCTCTACGAAGGGGCGCAGCGCCGACGGATCGAACATCAATTCCAGAAGATTTCTGGGCGCGGGCCAGCTTTGCAGATCGATCAAACTGCCAAAGAACCGAGGAGCCGCCGCGTTTGCGCGAACGATATTCCAATGCCGGTCCAGAACCAATGCGGGATGAGGTTCATGCTGTTGCAGCATCCGGTCGATCGCATGCGTGATGCTATCCATCTGAGCATTGTCCAGCGCCGGCTCTGAATAGGCAGGAGCGTAACCCGAAGCCAGTAAGAGGACGTTTCTCTCGCGTAAAGGAATGCTCAAAGCATTAGATACAGTGGACAGGAGGTCTCGGCTGGGAACGCTGCGGCCACTTTCGACAAAACTGAGATGACGCTGCGAGATACCGG
>CAXTSA010000082.1:0-3856 GCA_964246755.1 uncultured Acidobacteriaceae bacterium | reverse complement strand
CATCGAAAGATCAAGTTGGCTCTTACCTCGTTCCTGCCGCCAATACCGTAAGAGCTCCCCCAATGACCGGGGCGAAATCGCCGATTGCATGTGCACGGGATACCTCCAATTAAGGTCATGGCGGCGTCAGCATCTGGCCAACCAAGTAGACGTAATCTCACCTCAGCGCACGCTACACAGAAGTGCGGTCGTCTGCGCTCATGAGACAAGTATCTCTGAGAATCGTCGGGTCAACATGCAAAAGCAATTATCTTGGACGTAATTGCCTATAACGTGTGGCTGTAGTTTGATAGTAGACATCGGCTTAGGTTGAAGCACCGCTCGAAAAAAGCAGTGGCTTTCCTTGTGGAATAACGAAAGTCTCGGTCCCCATGTTCTGCTGAAACAGTTGTACGGAAAGCCTAAGTTCTCAAAGATCCAGGACGCCAACTCAGAAGTGTGGAGAACACAAAAGGCTCGACAGGTAGAGCAGATAAAGCCCAGGTCAAGCCAAGGGTGATGAAATACGTTTCGAGCTCTTCTTCCTTGGGGGTCGGAGTGTGCAGACATTCTCTCGTCTATGACCGTTTAGGAACTGCTTGAACGTGTCTTCAATAAAGTGCTGGTCGATCGGACCGGATTGGAGCAGGAGCCGATAGTAAAGTGACCCATACAGAAGGTCAATCGCCACGTCGAGGTCGATATGTGCTAGAAGCGCGCCCTCTTCAATCGCCTGCTGCATCATTCGACGAACAACTTGACGTCGTGGCAGGAGCCAGCGGTCCCAGAAGGCCCGCGCGAGTTCAGGATCGGCTTGGGCCTCGGCTACGAGAGACCTTATCAGGGTTCCTCGTTCACCTTGAAAGAAGACGGCTTGCAAACCCAGCTGTTTGCGGAGACTTTCCAGTGCGGTCTTGGCCGGCGGAAATGCTGTCTCGCTTCCGATGAGTTCAAGCAGGGCATCCATCACGAGCGCTGCCTTGTTTGGCCAGTGACGATACAGGGTCATTTTCCCGACGCCGGCTTCTGCAGCAATTCTATCCACAGTCACGCCGCGGAACCCGTGCCGTGTCACCAGAGTAAGGGCTGATTTTAGGATCGCGTCATGTGCAGCAACGCTCCTGGGTCGACCGATCCGCTGTTCCATGCAGCCCTCCAACAATAATCATGCAACCTCAACCATACTGCCAGTATCGTATGTAAAGTAGTGATACCGCCGGTATCGAATGGAGATGAGATGAAGAAAATAGTGATCGTCACCGGAGCAAACAGCGGGTTGGGGGCCGCCTTCGCAGACGCTCTCCTTGCTGCCGGGTATACGGTCGTGGGCACAGTCCGCAAGGCGGAAGCTGCAACTGAGTTTGAAGCGCTTCGCCCGGAGTTCTCATTGGCGCGTGTTCTCGACATCACGGACGATGCCGCGAAACTGGCCTCGGTCATCTCCGAAATTGAAAGCACCGTAGGCCCGGTTTATGCGCTCGTCAATAGTGCCGGTTATGGTCACGAGGGAACTTTAGAGGAGAGTTCCATGGAGGAGTTGCGGCGGCAGTTCGAGGTCAACGTCTTCGGAGCTGTCGCCATGACGAAGGCCGTGCTTCCCTTTATGCGGCAGCGCCGCGCAGGGCGCATCATCAATGTCACTTCCATGGGCGGCCTGATGACAATGCCCGGCCTGTCGTACTATCACGGGAGCAAGTTCGCGCTTGAGGGGATCTCTGCCTCTCTCGGTAAAGAGATTAAACCCTTTAACATCTTTGTCACAGCAGTAGAGCCGGGGCAGTTCCGTACCGAGTGGGCCGGTCGTTCCATGGTGCGGTCTGAGAGAACCATCTCCGATTACGATGAGGTTTTCAACCCGATTCGTGAGGCGCGCAAAGCCAAGAGCGGCCGCCAGCAGGGCGATCCTGCCAAGGCTGGGAAAGCGCTCGTCGAGCTTCTGGCAGCGCCGAATCCTCCTGCACACCTCCTGCTAGGAGCGGATGCCGCTGCATATGTACGGAAGGAGCTTGACAGCCTTCGCTTTGAATTGGCGCAGTGGGAAACCGTGACCTTGTCTACTGATTTCGATCCGGCCCAGTGAAGTCGGTTTGGAAATGCTCGCGTTCATGGGATACGAAGTGCTCTGGTTCTAGAAGCGCTTCTAAAGCATTTTCATAGTTACTGTGGGGCACCCGGTATCTGCAAAATGCAGCTTTTCTTGACGGAAAATTTGCGGGGAGTGCAGTGCCTTACCTCGCACCTACCGTGAAATGCTCGAGTCCTCACGGAGCAACGGCGTTTCCGGTAAATGCAGGCGCGTTTCTGCAAGGTTCTGGAGATGCCGCCCGCTGCGCACGATGCTTTTCTTAAGCAAAACGCTCTGCCGGCAAGAGGCTTTCAAACATCTGGATCGTCGCGATTTTAAATACCACGTTGACCATCTGTGCTCCGAATTACAGCAGAGCTCTTGCAAACGCTCGGTCCACATACCCATGTGAACCGAATACGACGGAGGTCTTCTTCCCCACCGTTACGTCTGCACAAGCTATCTTGCACGCGGTGCGACTTCTATGTCTGGCAGTTCGATCGAGCGCTGCAAAGCGGCCGTTTCCACCATCGCCGTACTCATCTGGAATGTGAAGCGGGAGACATCCAACGAGTGCTTTGTTCGTTGTCAGTAATTTGCGGATAACGGTTCCAGGGAACTGAGAAGAGAGGCGCCACCTCCTGCGCTGGCATTGCCAAAGTGCTTATCCGTCTGATGATGACTACGTGTTCGCTAGCGAATCCATGAGGAGCCTTTCAGTGTGTCTGCAAAGCTTCCGCCTGGGTGCGAACCAGCCAATCGGAGAAGCGTGTTGTTCCGGTGAGCTCGTCGCGATCGGGAACGAGTGCATGCTCAGGCACCTGTCCTCCAAAGTAGCCCAGGCTCGGGTCGGTCACGACGTGGCGCGGATCGTGCCTCGCCTTAAAAAGCTCTCTCACCAGACCGTCGAGGTGCCGCCGTTCCGGCCCGGCGACGTTGATGTAGCCGTTCCTTGGTACCTGCAGTGCGATTTTCGCCACTGCACCAGCGACGTCATCCGCTGCGATCGGTTGCATAGGCACGTTTGAAAGGCGAACAGTCTGGCCGTCGGTTCCAGCATCAGCCAGGCTTCCGATAAATTCGAAGAACTGTGTTGCGCGCACGATCGTGTACGGGATGCCCGCAGCCTTGATGGCTTCTTCCTGCGCGACTTTGGCTCGCATGTAGCCGAGGTTCACCATACGGTCCGCACCAACAACCGAAAGCGCGATGTGATGCTGGATCCCGGCTGCGGCCTCCGCAGGAAGCAGATTGCGTGCGGAGGTCTGGAAGAAGTTCAGCACCTCGGTCTCTTCAAAAGATGGTGAGTTTGTGAGGTCAACGACAACCTGCGCGTCCTGTAGAGCTTCGCTCAGCCCTCTGCCCGTAAGCAGATCGACGGTGCTGGTCGAGGCTGCAACTACGTCATGTTTCTGTCGCTTGAGAAGTCGAACGACTCTGCTTCCGATAAGACCAGTTCCGCCTAATACTACGATGTTCATGGTGTGTCCTTTCATCCTTCGCCTTTGTGACTCGTCCGGCTCGCGTCGCGTTGATGACGCAAGCCGCCTGTATCAACAAGGACAAGATAGGAACACAATCTGTGACACGGCCTTGGTCTTTTTCGTTTGAAAAGGACGAAACGCCAGAACTCCCCGATCAGAGAGCTGGCAGAGGCGGTGCGCTGCGGGTCGAGATCGAGGCGAGCTTGGTCGGATTCATGACCCACAGAATGCGATCGATCTCTTCCCCGGACGCATCGATAGATGCGAGTGCATAGACCCGGCCTTCCCGAGAGAGGAGCGCGGCGGTACTCCCATTCGCTTCGACCCA
>CAXTSA010000081.1:0-9926 GCA_964246755.1 uncultured Acidobacteriaceae bacterium | reverse complement strand
AGCTTTTGCCGGAAGCCCTCGTAGTCGACAAAGAAGAAAGTACGGTTCTTGACGATCGGCCCACCGAGGCTTCCGCCAAACTGGTTCAGCTGGAAGATCGGCGTCTTGGTCGGGGTCGCCGTTTTGATCGGCGATTGCGCGTCGAAGTAGCTGTTGCGCAGGTAATCGAAGACGCTGCCGTGGAGCGAGTTCGTGCCGGTCTTGGAGATCAGGCTGACCTGCGCTCCGACGGAACCACCCGTGTCGGCCGTGTAGTCTGCCGTATCCACTTTGAACTCGGACACCGCCTCGGTCGAGAACTGTAGCCGTAGCCCGGACTTTAAAGCCTCACGCAGGACGCCGCTCGCGTCTACGCCATCAAACCGGTAATTGTTGTCGTCAATGCCCTGCCCGGCAAACCGGATCGAGGCTTGCGTGCCGGAACCGCTATCGACCGCGCCGGGCGCAAGCACTTCGAGGTTCGCGATGTTGCGCCCGTTCAACGGCAGCTGCCGTACCTGCACCGACTGAATGGTGCCGCTCAGGGTCGCATTGCTCTTTTCCAGCTGCGCGCCTTCTTTATCTGCTTCGACGGAGATTGTTTGGCTTACCGAGCCGGGCTGCATCCGTTGGTTCAAGGTGCGGATATCGCCCGCGTGCAGGTCGATGTCCGCGACGCGCGTGTCCTGGAAGCCGGGCCGGGTTAAAACGAGGAAAAACCTGCCCACGGGGAGCGACGAAACGACGAACTGGCCGCTGCCGTTGGTGGTTACCTCCCGCGTGGCATTGGTGCCTTCCTCCGTCACCTTCACTGCGGCACCGGCGATCGCAGCCCCGCTTGCGTCGAGTACGGTTCCGTTGATTTCAGCGCGGTCGATTTGAGCATGTGCGCTCGAGCAAACTGAGGCGGCCAACAGCGCCAGGGGGAGTGGGTGCGGCTTTCGCATGACTTGGGGGACGGAGCGCGTCCTTTCACGCGATATCCCTGCTCCGTCTGCCATCGATTCAAGCTGCCGGAGGTTAACAACAGTTCACAGAACGCCCACACCACCGCCTTTTCACCAAACGCTAACACCGTCAATGGGGGAGCCCGCTTCGATAACCTGCTGTTTTAAAGCATTTTCACAGTTACTGTGGGGCACCCGGTATCTGCGAAATGCAGCTTTTCTTGACGGAAAAGCTGCGGGGAGTGCAGCGCCTTACCTCGCACCTACTGCGAAAATGTTTTAGGCCTCGCGAATCGCGGTCTCGATCGCGCCGAGCAGGATCAAGCCTGCGACTACGCTGCGTCGAGCTGGCGATCCGGTCGCGAAAAGCAACCCCGATTTCCCTTCCATCCACAGGCTGTATGCGCCCCGACTTTCTGACGCTCTCCGACCATGCCAGCGAGAACCAGCTCGCTCCCGGACATTGCAGAAATGTCATGTGGCGGTCACAAGCCTGTCAGCAATCGCCTGCAACACTCCTTTCGTGGGAGTGGGCTGAACATTTCAAGCTTGCTTCACGGCGTTTCACGCGTCTTTGGGACTCCGCGGCACACGCGGCGATCCGACGGCCGTTTATTCGCCAAACATACCCGGCAGCCAGCCGCCTCTGTCTGCTTGTCTCTTCTCCTGGCCATCGGCGCGTCGAGCTTCTCGTCTCGCCGGTCGGCAATCCTAAGTTCCGCTGTCACTCACCTGGGGAGATGATCGATGTTCCGCACAACGTCTCAAGATGCGACTTCCAATCGAGCCACGACAAAGCGTCTGCTTTCGCTCGGAGGCCTGCTAACGGCAGGGCTCAGCGCCACAGCGCTCGCGCAGTCCGTGCCGTTCCCAACCTACTCTGTGGGCGAGAACAAGAACGTATCGCATGGCCCGAACTATCCTTCAACCTTGCCCACGCCGTGGGTCGCCAGTAATGGCCAGATCATCACTCCGTACGGCACCCAGGTCTATCTCGGCACCACGACCCGCGCCAAGGCCGTTGCGCTGAACCCGACGGGTAATCACACTGCCGCCGTCCTGCAAATGGGCGCGCCACAGGCCGTTACAATCTTCAACACGCAAACCGGCGCCGTGCTGCAGACGTACTCAGCAGCCGCGGGAAAAGATCATGACGGCAGCAGCACCGGCATCACCTACACGCCCGATGGCAAGCACCTGCTGTTCAGCCAGGATGGCATCTCCGGCTCGGGCAGCTTCATCGGCATCGCTAGCGTGAACGCCGCGGGCCTGCTCTCTGACTACGCCCACGTCAGTGTGCCGATGGACGTGAACGCCGCAGGCGTTCTGACCACCGTCACCTGCTTCCCCACCAGCGTGCCGGGAACCACGGGGAGCGATGAAATCCCATGCGGCCAGACCTACACTGTTGCTTCCAACGGCGTGAGAAGTTCCGCTCCTTACGGCATTGCTATCTCGCCGGATAATAAGACCGCCTATGCCGTGCTGGACAATAACGACACGCTGACCAAGATCGACCTCACCGCGGCGACGCCGGTACAAGGCGCGGAGATCCGTGTCGGCAACGTCCCGCACAGCGTCGTGATCTCACCGGATGGCAAGACCGCGTACGTCTCCAACGAGGCTGGACGCATCGCTACCGAGAAAGACTTTCAGCAATACTCCAACGGCACCCCGGTCGTCGCCGCTTTTCCGACCGGCTCAACGTCCACCGGTACCGTTTCGGTAGTCGATCTGGCCTCGTTTACGGTGACCGGCAGTATACCGGTCGGGCTGCACCCGACCGGTATGGCCTTCTGGGGCAAATACCTGTTAGTCGCGGATACCTACAGCGACACGCTTACTGCGGTAGACACGACCACCAACCAGGTGGTGGAGACGTTCCCCCTGGCCTTGCCCATCGGAGTTCCTGGAAGCAAGGCAGCCTACGGCGCGGCGCCGGTTTCGATCGCCGTCGATCAAAAGAATAACCTGGCCTATGTCGCGCTTTACAACGCGAACGCGGTCGCCGTGGTGAGCCTCAACAACGGCGGTTCCGTGCTGGGCTTGATCCCGGTCGGCTATGCGCCGAGCTCGGTTGCGCTGGACGCCCAAGACAACGTGCTCCTTGTTGCAAACGATAAAGGCATCGGAACCACAGGCTTTGCAGTGGCGCCTCCTCCGACGAAGACCGCGGAGAACTCCTATGGAACCTCGCACGGTGTGACCAGCTTCAACACGCACCAGGACCTCGGAACCGTCAGCATCGTTCCCTTGTCGGATGCGAGCGCGCTGGGCGCTGCGACGCAGCAGGTGTTCACCAACAACCACTGGGACCTGGCGGAGAATATTTTCGCGGCCTCTGGAGGCTCCAAGAATGCCAAGCCACTCGCCATCCCGGAGAAGATCGGCGCTCCATCCAAAATCAAGCACGTCTTTGTAATTATTCGTGAAAATCGCACCTATGACCAGATGCTGGGCGACGTAACCGGCGGCAATGGCGACCCCTCCCTGGCTGTCTTCGGTGACAACCCAACCTTTGGCTCAGTCTCGCCCAATGCGCACGCGCTCGTGCAGCGCTTCCCGCTTTTCGACAACTTTTACGATCCGAGCCGGCAGTCCGCCGACGGACACAACTGGATTGTGCAGGCCATGGCGCCCTACTCCGACGACATCCAGTCGCCGGACTGGCTCCGCGATTACCCTTCTAACGGCGGCGATGCGATCGCCTATCAGAAAGTGGGCCACCTGTGGGACGTGGCTGCCAAGCAAGGTGTCACGTTCAAGAACTTCGGAGAGTACATCGAATACAACACGTTCCTGACGCCCACCGGGTCAACCAAGGAGCCGCAATGGATTGACTTCTACAACGACACTCTGGCTTACGAGTCCGGCGCGGAAAGCCAGCTTTACAACGTCAACACAGTTGCTTCGCACTCCCCGCTCCCGAACCTGATCAACAACACGGTCCAGAACTACCCGCAGTTCGATCTCGGCATCCCCGACCAGTTCCGCTTCGACGTCTGGCAGCAGGAGTTCAACAAGGACGTGGCAGGCGGCTCGGTGCCGCAGCTGGAGTTTATGTGGATCAGCTCGGACCACACCGGCGGCCCACCGACTGCGCAGGCCATGCAGGCCGATAACGACCTGGCGCTCGGCCGCTATGTCGACGCCATCAGCCACAGCTCGGCCTGGTCCTCTTCGGCGATATTCGTCGAGGAAGACGATGCGCAGGACGGCGTCGACCACGTGGACGGTCACCGCAGCCCTGGCTATGTCATCAGTCCCTATGTCCAGCAGCAGGTGAACTCGAACGGCAGCGGGGCGGGAGTGACCGAGGACAGCACCTTTTATACGCAGGTCAACATGACCCGCACCATCGAGCAGATTCTTGGACTGAAGCCCATGAATCAGTTCGACCTGACCGCTTCACCGATGAGCGAGATCTTCATCGACAATCCGCCCGCGGTGAACTTTCTGCCGTGGACGCACGTGCCGAACGGGATTCCGCTGAATCAAGGCGTGAAGCAGACGCCGGCTCAGCCGATCCCGGCGCCCAAGACCTCCAGTACGACCACCGCCGCGGTCAAGCCGGCTGCGAGCACTACCCTCGCTCCGGCCCTTGCGGCCACGGCTCAATCCAACCCGGCTGAGACCCCCGCGGTTAAGGCTCTTAGGGCCGGCTGGATGAAGAAGAAGGCGCAGGTCTTCGCCGGCAAACAGCACATTCCTGATTCCGAAGACCCCGGTACCGTCAACCATCTCGACTGGTATGAATCCACCAACTTCACGCGCCCGTATCCTGGCGAGAAGCAGGTCCGTCCCGCGAGCGACTTCAAGAAGGCGCCTGCCAGGAAGGATGACGACGACTAAGACGCGCTCGAACGAAAAAGCCCTCTCCCGACTGGGAGAGGGCTTTTTGTTTGAACCGTAAGTACCTAGAATGCGACTTCTCGGTATCAACACGAGCAATCTTTTCTGTTCCCGTACTGACCGATTCAGTACTGGCGGACTCTCAAGATTGCGGCGTGACGCCGCTCTTTCTTCGCGGTTGGAACTCTCCACACCATACGGCCTTCGCCGTTCCCGGCTCTGCGCTCTCCACCGCTTCCACTACGTTCTGAATGTGAGGCCGCACAACGGGCCAGTTGTTTGCCGTCATGCACAGTACAGCCAGCTTACGCCCGTCCATGGTGAGCTGTAAAGGTATATTCCGGTCCCCCGACAAGAACACATCGAACCCGGCTTTCTCCGCCGCTGACAGTAAGGCCCCATTGCTCAACCGATCCCAGCCGAGTTCAAATGCGGTCCGGACCACATGCTTCGTCAGATAGCGCCGCACTGGGCGCGGCGTCGATTGGTCGAACAGGACGCGCTTCACAGGGACGGTGCGTGTTCGTGTTTGCGGATGTGGGCGAAGATGGCCCGGATCAACTCGATCGGCAGATCATAGTCGTCTGCCAGCTCCTCTGGCGTTTGGCCCAGCTCGTAGCCGTTCTCGATCGTCTCTAGGGGTACCCGCGAATCGCCCACGGTCGGCGCTCCCTGTACGTATCCGGGCCTGATTTTCACTTCCGGGCAGTCTTTCCAGTCCATTTGGCACCTCCGACCTAAAGGATACGCCTTGAAACTCATCGCTATGGCCGTCAAGTTGCCATCCTGAGAGGGTGCGAATACTTGAAGGCTTCCTCCACCAAATGCGAAATCTTGGTACAAGGGAACCCAACGTATTCACTGCAACGTACCAAGGGTGACCACGATTGATTGTGGTCTGGTCCGTCGAGAGCCCTTACCGGGTTAGCGGCGTTTCCTCTCGCGGGTCTACCAGTTGTATGGAGGCACCATGCTGACGTTTCTACTTGCTGCGGCAATCAGCTACACCCTGAGCGACACAAGCGTGCTTCAACCTCCCAAAGCTCCTCCCATGGCAGTCTGGAACAGTCAGCCAGCCATCCGCGAAGCAGTGGAGTTTACCGCAAAAGATGGAAGTCATATTCGCGGATGGCTTTACCGCGCGAAGCAACTTGACGGCAGTGACACTGTAGCCGCTCACCCATTCGTGCTGTTCTTTTATGGGAGCAACGAGGACCTGGTGCATGAGGAGGCGCGGCTTGTTTGGTTGAGGGACAGCCTTCACGTAAACGCAATATGTTTTGATTTCCCAGGATATGGCTTTAGCACGGGCCGAGTGAACGTAAAGGCTACCCGCGAGATAGCTCTGGAAGAATATGACTTCATTCACGACCATCTTGCCGCCCCAGAGTCGGACGCTGCTGCCTCACTGCCTGCAATCGTCACATACGGCTGGTCAATCGGAACGGGATTGGCGGTGCATGTAGCGAGTCAGCGAAATGTTGCAGGGTTGATTCTGCAAGCACCCCCGGCGAGTGCGGACGAAATGGCGGCATGGTCCTCGAAGCACGATGTGCCGCGCTTTGCTCGCGGCGTCGTAAGAGTAACTGTCGATGCCCAAGTTCAACCAATCTATGAGAACGTTAGGGAGATCGCGAAGGTTCCAAGTCCGTTGCTGGTGGTGCAAGGTACTGAGGACGATGTTGTCCCGATCGCACAAGGGCGGGAGGTCTTCGCAGCCTCACCAGCGAAGCAGAAAAGATTTGTGGAAGTACCCGGTGCGCACCACAGTGACCTCCGGGTGGGGCACCCACCAGCGGGAGATGCGGTGGCGGGCTTCCTCCAGCAGGTCGCGACCGGCCAAGACACCGGACTTCAGGCTCGCTAAGTCCTGCTAAACGCCGATATCGTCAGTTGACGAGGATTCGCCGCTCAGTCGAGAGACGGATTCAACTGCCCGCTGGCCGGTATCGAAAGCGTCACGCGAGTTCCCACGCCGGGCTTGCTCGCAATCTCGACGTTTCCTCGGTGCAGCTGCATAATTCCCTGAACGATTGAGAGGCCGAGGCCGGTACCTCCCGAGGCTTTGGATCGCGACGAATCGACACGAAAAAAGCGATCAAACACTCGCGGGAGTGCATCGGCAGGTATACCGATTCCAGTGTCGCTTACCTCGATCAGAACATGGCCGGCTTCGGAATGAGCTTTGATCGCCACCGTACCGCCTTCGGGGGTGTGCGCCACCGCGTTTGAAACCAGGTTGCCGACCGCCCGCTGGATCAGTGTGCGATCGAGTTCCGCGATGACGGACTCACTCCCTCCGGCGCTGGTGAGAGTAACTCCGGCATCCGCGGCCGCGGCGTCGTAGTATTCCCGCACTCCTCGCAGCAGTTCGGCGACATCCATCGATTCCAGCCGCAGGTGGGTCAGCGGGCTCTCGGTGCGGGCCAGGAATAGCAGGTTGCCGATCAGATCGGACAGGCGCACCGCCTCTTCCAGTGAAGACTCCAGGGCATCGCGGTATTCATCGATCGTGCGAGCTCGCGCGAGTGCAACCTCTGCTTCGCCGCGAATGTTATTGACCGGCGTACGCAGATCATGCGCGATGTCGGCGGAAAAGCGGGAGATCCGTTCAAAGGAACTTTCGAGCCCGTCCAGCATGGAGTTGAAGGTAAGCGCCAGGGACGCCAGCTCGTAGGGGTACCCTTCTGCCGCGATGCGTTCGCCGAGGTGGCTTGAAGTGATACGGCGTGCGGTTGCCGCTATTTCTTCGACCGGGCGAATGCCCTGCCTTGCAATGTGGTAGCCAACAAAGGGAAACAGCACCAACAGGCAGGCTGAGGTGACCCAGAACCAAAGCCGGAAGCGCCTCAGCAACTCCTCTTTCTGGGAGACGTCCACAGCGACCTGAATCGTAATGGGAGGATCCAGTGAGTTTCCAACCGCTGCTGTCGCTGCGATCACACGGAAGGATTTGGCGTTTTTGCCTTTCATCGAAACGGCCGATCCACTGTGACCGGTCAACAGGCCTGTTAACTTTGAAAGCTCCAATTGGTTCGCCATCCCCGGGGTCATGAGCAGCATTTTGCCTTGCGGATTCGACAGGCGGATGTAGAACTGCTCATAGCGCCTGGCAGCGGACTCCAGTTCAACTTCCTCACGCAGGCCGTCCGCATCCTCGGGACGTTCACGCAGCATAGTGCGCACGACATTCACTTTGTCTTTCAGGAACAGCTCGGTGCTTTTGTTCAGCTCCGAGACCAGCACCAGGTACAGACCTAAAGTGGCCAGCAATACGAGAAGCAGTCCGGCGGAGGCATAGGCTGCCGTCAGGCGAAACGCCAGCGTATGCCTGATCCGCAACGCATGCGCCGGTATCCTAATCCGCTTCCAGGACATAGCCAGAACCGCGAACAGTATGGATCAGTTTCGAAGCGAACGGGTCATCCAACTTGCTGCGCAGTCGCCTGACGCTGACGTCGACTACGTTGGTATCGCTGTCGAAGTTCATGTCCCAGACCGCCTCGGCAATCACCGTCCGGGATAGTACTTCACCGGCACGCCGCGCCAGAAGGGAAAGCAGAAGAAACTCTTTTGTCGTCAGCTCAAGCCGCTGCCCCGCGCGGGTGGCGCGATGCCGGAGAAGATCAATTTCAAGGTCAGCCATGCGGACCACATCCTTTGGCCGGGCCGCTGTTCGGCGCAAGCGGGACCGCACGCGCGCAAGCAGCTCTGAAAACGCAAATGGCTTGACCAGGTAGTCGTCCGCTCCAAGCTCGAAACCTCGCACCCTTTCGTGTACAGCGTCCCGAGCGGTCAGGAAAAGAACCTGCGTGTTCTTGCCCGCCTGCCGTAAGCCCGTGAGCACCTGCCAACCATCCAGGCCTGGAAGCATGACGTCCAGAATAAGGAGGTCAAAGTCTAGGTCCTTGGCCAGCTCCAGCCCATCCTGGCCGTTCGAAGCTACGTCGACAACAAAGCCCGCTTCGCCCAGTCCTTTCTTCAGAAATTTGGCCGTCTTGGCTTCGTCCTCGATCACTAGAACTCTCATAAGAAACACCTCGTCCGGCTGCTACTAAGTCGTCGCGCTGCCCGAATACCCGACCGCCGCTGCGGTCGCTGGGTGGCAACAGCCATTGGTACCTGAACCTTGTGAATGCTGCGTTAGAACTCCAGACGCAGCGCGAACTGGATTTCGCGCGGCGTTCCCGAGCCCACAGGGGTGATCGGGTTTACGATCGCCGTGTTCAGGTTCACGGTTGTGGTAATGCTGCCGAAGCCGCTTGCGCAACCCGCAGGAGAGGACGGGGAAACAGCGCAGGTAGCATTCGGCAGACCTGGCTGCGGGT
Source organism: uncultured Acidobacteriaceae bacterium (assembly GCA_964246755.1). Taxonomy (GTDB): domain Bacteria; phylum Acidobacteriota; class Terriglobia; order Terriglobales; family Acidobacteriaceae; genus EB88. The sequence continues at coordinate 820 of CAXTSA010000081.1, read as the reverse complement.
GGTTGAAGACGTTGTAGAACTCGGAGCGAAACTCCACGTGAGCGCTCTCTCCAAGCGGGAACGTCTTGGCGAGCCCGGTGTCGACCTGCCAGGCGCCCGGTCCCGGGAAAAGGTCGCGCGGCGCGTTGCCGAAGGTTCCAGGCGCGGGCAGGGCAAACGCAGCGGGATTGATCCAGTGTGCGATCGTCCTGCCGCCAGGCGGAGTGAGCGGAACGCCCGGAATCAAGTTCGGGCGCAGCGTGCCGGAGTTTCCGTAGAGCGAAGTGACGCTGCTCGGCAAGAGCACGTTAACCGGAAAGCCGGTGCGGGCCAGCGCCGAGGTGGTCAGCTGCCAGTTGCCCGCGATTTCGCTGGCAAGGCCGGGGTGGTTCAGCATCGGCCTGCCCAGGCCAAAGGGGAGCTCATAGACGGCGTTGCCATTGACCACACTCCTGGCGTCCCAGGCGCCGCTGGCCCACTCGCAGGATGGACACAAGGGGTTCTGCGGCGAGATTTCGTCGCCGTCGCCGCTGCCGTTTGAGCCATTGTCGAGCTCGTGGGTGTACGCGTAGTTTGCCGCCACCAGAAGCCCGTTCGTGAACGGCCGCCGCACAGACGCGGTGAAGCCGTTGTAGGAGCTGGCGCCGACGGAGCCGCGCCAGGGGATGGCAGGAGCAAAACCCGAATACTGCACAAGTCCCGTAGCCGGATTTGTCAGATTCATCACGCTGGTCTCGAGCAGATGCACGCCATGGCTTCCCAGGTAGGAGAGCGTGCCGACGAAGTTCGCAGGCAGCTGCTGCTGAAGCTTCCTGTCAGCGGAGCAATTGAGTCAGCACCA
>CAXTSA010000080.1:0-9932 GCA_964246755.1 uncultured Acidobacteriaceae bacterium | reverse complement strand
CTCGTTATCTATCTCACATCCGTGGGCGGGCGCTCGGTCCGGAAGACCACAACACCGTCCAAAAAGTCTGACCATGAGAGCGTCTGGTACGAGTGAATGAAGAATGCTCCTGTACGCGTTCCCATAGCCGCGAGTTGCTTTGAGCCGACGTAAACGGCACTGGCGGTGGTTCCTCGTAAAGCCTGCATCTCGACTGAATCTGAAGGCGCGGCAGGAATAGCAGGAAACCTTCCTTTGCCTTGCCGGAACGATCCTTCAAGAGCAGAGAAGCCTAGGCAGCGTGCGTGTTTCCCGTACTGTCGATGAATCAACGAGCCTAGATTTGTTCCTGAACGATCTCCCCAAATTGGGTCACCTTGCTTCGCAATATGGACGGTTGCTGCCCATATGACGGTCTTGTGTTTCTTCGGAAGGTCGCTTTGTAGCCATCCGAACGTCTGAAACATGGAGCGGTCGCGGTTGACCATGCTCTCGTCATCGGGACTGAAATCTCGGCTGACCCACCGCTGGGCGGCAGAAATCATCTCCAGTCGGTCTTCTTGTGCTCTACCGGGGATGGCTGCATCTGCGTGGGCGGCGGTGTCTACTTTCGCAAGGCATGTCTTGAGATGAAACTGATCCAGCTTCGAGTAGGGTCTATCTGATGGGTAGTCGTAGTAAATCCGTTGATGGAAAGCAGCGTTGCAACTTTGCTGTTCCGGCTGAGGCAGTAAGCGGGCAAATCCCGCCATCATGTCATCGTTGGCGTAGTGCTGCCCGAGCTGCCCGAGTTGGTCATCCATACCACCAAGAAAGATGCGCCCAGATTGGGCACGCGTAAGCAGGAAGGGAGCGAGTGGCTGGAACTCACGGTAGAACTTCCAGAGGCCCCCTACCGCGGTGAGCAGGTCATCTGAGGTCGCTGCTTCTCCCGACCGGATGCGTTGATTCAGATGGATGAACTCATCCTGGTTTGCCTCGAATAGAACAGCATCGAACCCACACTTGTCTACGAGTCGTTCGACAAGGGCAACCTTGAAGGCGAGTGTATGTCCGTCTCCGTGGGTCGCGCTCTCGCCCAGCATGGCGACCTGAACCTTGCATAGCCCTCGCGTTGCCGCATCCAATGCCTTCTCATCCTCCGGCGCGGGCGCGGTGGATAGGTTCTGTGTATAGCCAGTCAGGCAGAACATCGTGAGCGTGACCGCACCAAAGAGCAGGCAAGTGAGGTGTTTCCGGCACACGGGCATAGGTCGCATGATCAACAGTAATCCGCACCTCATCACAAACCGACGCTTGCGCAGTGGTCAGTGAAACGGACGACCGCGAGCATCAAGAGGATCAGAGAATCAGAGGAATGAACAGGCCCGAAACCATCCCTCAGTGGAGCAACGGACCAACCCGGCCGTGGTTCTTGAAGTGGCCGTGGTTCTTAAAGTTCTGCTCGGCCACTTGACTCCCTCCAAATCTGCCGCCCGACTCGGACCGCCTACTGCGTGCGAAGCTGTTTCTCGTGGCGCTTGCGTAGAAAATGCGCCTCGATGTCAGGCCAGAATTCCTCGAGCTCCGAGCCGATGATGCCCTCCGCCGTGACGGTAAGCGCGCCGGTAAATGTCTTGCCTACACCGCGGTCCGACGCCGGGTAATACGCGTTTGAAATACCGCCGGCAATGATGTTGCCGAACACGTTGGCGTAGTTCGGGCCCCAGTGGCCCGTGTCCCGGCGGCACCATACCGCCGTGGAGGCAGAGTAGAGCGCGCGGTGCGTCGCAGTAAAATCCTCGCCCTTGCGGAAGTATCGGGGGTCCTCATGGAAAGCGGAGGTCAGCACGGCATTGCCCCAGAAGTTGCCGTCGACCGTATCGGCGTACGACGCGCCAAAACGCTTGAAGTATCCTTGCGCGCCCTGTCCATACCCTGCGTTGCTGTTCTTCGCCTGCCCGATTCCGGACACGACTGCAGCCAGAGTAAACGTGTATGGATCGATCGAGCTTTTCCACATCAGGTTGAACTTCTGACCCACGGTCAAAGGCTTGTACGCGCCTGTTGTGTTGACCGCCGCGAACTCGGGGATAATGCCGAGAATGCGCTGGTGCTCCGCGCTCTTCAGGCTATAGTTCTGGTCGCTGGACTGCGGCTGCGGGTTCGTGTTGCCGGGGGCGGGCTGCTGCTTGCTCTCGGCCGCTGTTTGCAGCGAGTGCGCGTCCGGGGCGTCCGGAAGCTTGGGTTCACTCGCCCATGCGCAGCTGCCGGCGGCCGCGAGCGAAACCGCGGCAATCACTCGCCTGAGTGTCGCCGCCCGCTGCCCGCTCGGCCTGCCGCCTGTACGCCTTGTTCTCTTAACCATCCTGCTGTGTTGCTCCCTCGACCTGCGAATTTTCTGTTGTGATGCGGTGTAAAATCAAGTGTACCTGCGGGATCTCCGGTCAGGCATGTCTCACGGCAAGCCTCAGAGGGCCAGTGCTGTTTATCCGCGGTTTTGCCCCTGCAGGTCCGGCTACATCTGCCGATATGGAGAGAGACGGGCGGCAAACACGCTTTGGCGCAACTCCCGCGAGGAAAGGCAGGCTGTGGCTTCCAGTTCAACAAAAACCCAACGCATTCTCGGTATTGAATTTTTCTGCGGAACCGCCCTGGAAACCATTGCGCGCATGCGGCAGGGCGGCCTGCTGGTCGTTCCGGCGGCGCCCGCGCTTAAAGACCTGCCCTTCAATGTGGCCTACCGCGACGCGCTGCTCCACGCCGATCTCGCCATCACGGACAGTGCCCTGATGGTGCTGATCTGGAACTCCATCAGCCGCCATCGTGTGCCGCGCGTTTCCGGCCTCGAATACCTGAAGGAGCTGCTGCGGGAGCCCGATCTTCGCGAGCCCGGCAACACGCTCTGGATCATGGCTAGCCCGAAAAGCGCGCAAAAAAACATCGGCTGGCTGCGCAGCGAGGGCATCGAGCTGCGCGAGGAAGATGTGTACATGGCGCCGCTCTACAAAGGCGAAATCAACGACGAGGCGCTGCTCGCGAAAATGCGCGCGCACCGGTACACGCACGTCGTCGTGACGGTAGGCGGCGGCACGCAGGAACGGCTCGGCCTGTACCTCAAGCGCCAGCTCGGATACCTGCCGGCGATCCACTGCATCGGCGCCGCAATCGCGTTCTTGAGCGGCGACCAGGTACGCATCCCGACATGGGCCGACAAGAGCGGCCTGGGCTGGCTGTTCCGCTGCGTCTCCGCCCCCGGCGCCTATGTGCCCCGGTACTGGGCAGCGCGCAAACTGGTATGGCTCATGCTCAAGTATCGCTCCGAGCTCCCGCCGCTCGAAGCCGCCGCGAAGGTGTAAAGCCGTTTTGCTAGGGATGCCGAGAGATCGACGAATCTCAAGGTGGCTTTGCCGTCGAGAAAAGCCACACAGACCTGAACCGCGGACCATCCACCTACAGGCAAAACGGCTTCAAGGCATCGAGTGGAGCCGGCAACAGAGATGCTTTCGCGTCCGCGCCATCCCGCAAGCTGAACGGATTTACCCTTCATTTCCCGCCGGCGTCGCTGCTTCCGACCAACTCCAGCTGCTGCGCTCCTCCCGTGTCCGGTATCACAATCTGGAGCGAACGATGCCGCGCGTCATACTCCGTTGGCGCGGTCTTCTTTCCGTTGAGGCTGGCCTGCGCGGTCGCGCTCTGCCAGTCGTAGACCACGACCCGCACCTGATGCCACCACGGCGGAAACGTCCCCTCATGCGCGCCTAACGTGAGCCGGATTCCGTTGGGCACCACCTGGCAGCTGTAGTGGACGCGCAGGGAAGCGCGGCGCTGGTAGGCAAGCGTCGTTCCATCGTCCTGGTAAAGATCGCCCCGGCATTGGTCACCCGGGTACACGCGCAATTCAAGCGGCCCGTCCGGCTTTTCTTCCGTACTCTGCACCAGCGGCTCCGTCGGCAGAATGGCGCCCCCGCGCACATAGACCGGCAGGGTGTCGAGCGACGGCGTGATCTTGGCACTCTGGAGCGCACCGATGCCGAGCGCGGCGCCGGTACTCACGGCCGCGGCACTCTTCGAGCCCGGCTCCGGCACGTTGCCTGTCGAGTGGGTCACGCGCTGACCGGTCCAGTAATCGAACCACTGCACGGGCGGAAACGTGACGGAATAGGCGTCCGGCTGGTCCGGGTACACGGCAGGCGCGACCAGCAGATCCGGGCCCAGCAGGAACTCATTGGGAGCGTCGAGATCGAGCGGGTGCTTGTCCTCGGTCGCCTCGGGAAACTCAAGAAACAAGGGGCGCATCATCGGCATGCCGGTGCGCGACGCCTCCTCGGCCAGCGTGTACAGGTAAGGCATCAGGCGGTAGCGCTCCTCGATATACCGGCGCCGGACGGCTTCCTGCTCGGCCCCGCCGGCCCACGGTTCCTGGTCGTTCGTGTACTTTTCCGTGTGGTCGCGGTCGATGGGGTTGAACGCGCCGATCTCCAGCCATTTCGTCAAGAGGTCCATCTGCGGCGAACCGGCGTAGCCGCCGATATCGTCGCCGGCGAAGGCGAAGCCGCTCAGGCCAAGGCTCAGCAGCATGGGCGTGCTCATGCGCAGGTGGTTCCAGGTAGCCGAGTTGTCGCCGGTCCAGGTCGCCGCGTAGCGCTGCCCGCCCGCGTACGTGGCGCGTGTCAGCACAAACGGCCGCTGGTCGGGCTTGAGCGCGAGCAGGCCCTCATAGGTCGCGCGCGAGTTGAGCATCCCGTACACGTTGTGGATTTCGCGCTGCGTCGTGGTGCGCTTCGCAAACCCGGGCTCGTCGATACGGTCCTGCACGTCCAGTGGCATGGTTTTCGAGGCGACCCCGAACACCGACGGCTCGTTCATGTCGTTCCAGAAGCCCGCCGCGCCCTCCATATAAAAGGCGCGATAGAGCGAGCCCCACCACGCGCGGGTGCCTTGCTCGGTGAACTCCGGAAACTCGGAGTCGCCCGGCCAGACCTTGCCGACAAACGGCGAGCCATCGGGATTCTTGACGAAGCGGTCGCCGGCCGTCCCGCTGTCGTAGGGAGCGTAGCCCTGGTTCGGCGCGTCCGCGATGTGCAGGTCGGTGATCATGACCAAGTGGAATTGCTTCTGCGCCAGTTCCTTGATGAAGTCCGGGAAGTCGGGAAACTTGCTCTCGTCCAGCGTGAACGGGCGCAATTTGACCTGGTAATCGACATCCATGTAAAGCGCATCGGCCGGGATACGGTCCGCGCGCAAGCGGTCGGCCACCGCCCGCAGCTGCGCCTCGTTTTCGTAGCTGTAGCGGGACTGCTGGAAACCCAGGCTCCACAGCGGCGGCAGCGGGGGCGCGCCGGTCAGCCAGGCGTATTCCGCCAGCACCTGCTTCGGTTCGGGGCCGTAAAACAGGTAGTAGTCGAGTGGGCCGCCCTCGGCGCCGAACGAGTACTCATCGCGTGCCTCTTTACCGAAATCGAAGCTCGAGCGCCACGTGTTGTCGAGGAACAGCCCGTAGCTCTTGCCCGCTCGTACCCCCATGAAGAACGGAATGTCCTTGTAGATCGGATCCGTGCTCTCCTGGAATCGGTACGCGTCCGTGTTCCACATCGCGTACGCCCCGCCACGCCGGTCCAGCGGTCCTGTCTTGTCGCCCAGCCCGAAGTAGTGCTCATCCTCGGGCATGGTCTTGTACACCCGGAAGCTGTCGCCGTCCGAAGTCTTCCTGAAAGCGGCAGGCTCGGCATCGCTTACGATCGCGCGCCCGGTCGCATCCTCGACCGTGATGCCGAGCGTGTCCCGGTTTACCCGCACCTGCAGCGCTTTCGTGTTGAACCCGAATGAGGCAGTATCTCGAGCAGCGCTCACAGGCACACGAGCCGTTCGCGCCTGCTTGAGCACGGCCCACGACGCATCCTCGGGCAGAGCGCCGGTGTCCGACAAGGTCACCCGCAGCACGTCTTCCCGCAGCGCAACAATGCGCAGCAGCGTCGTGCCCCGCCTCACCTCTACCCCGCTTGGCAACGTGCTCGCCCGCGCCGCGCTCGCTTCGGTCGCAACCTGCGCGTACGCGCCGCCCAGGCTCAGTGCCCATCCCAGTGCGATACAGCCCAACCATCTCCGCATGCTCTCTCTCGTGTCCGGTTCTTCCAGAAACCTGTCCTCTTTATAGAACACGCGGCTGTTTCAGCAGCGCGCAAAAACGCAGGCCCAGTCAACCGCTCTCTTCGCGAGTACGAGAATGCCCTAAGCACTTTCACAGTGACTGTGGGGCACCCGGTATCTGCGAAATGCAGCTTTTCTTGACGGAAAAGCTGCGGGGAGTGCAGCGCCTTACCTCGCACCTACTGTGAAAATGCCCTAAATGGCCCCGAGCGCAATATCGATAATCGTATGGGGCGGCTGCAGCAGCAGCTGATCGAGCGCGTGCGCGGCCAGGTAGCCGACCTTCGGATCGATCGGTCGCAACCAATCGAGCATCGCATCCCGGTGCAGGTAGACGCTGTCTTCCACCCTGTTGCCGGCGTAAAGGTCTGCTACGAAAATGGGCTCTTCATCCGTTGAGGAGTCCCGCATGAGGGCAAGAATACGTTTGTGTGACCGGGCCATGATGTGTCTTTGTAACCGCATGGAGGCCCGGCAGAAAAGCACAATCTTCACTGCTGCTGAACCTTCGTAATGACACTTACGTGGCGGGGTGTAGCAGGGCCCGCTCACTCCACCCCGAAGATGCGCTTGAAAAAGCCCACCTTCCTGCGCCCGTACTGCATCTGCTGCTCCTCGTCGACGTGCGAGTACAGGTCCGAGGCGTCGGGCTGCTCCGGCAGCTCCTGCCCGTTGAACACCGCCAGCGGATTCGCGATGCACACCCGCTCGGCTGTTTTTTGGCCGTAGTGTTTTTTGACGAACTCGAAACCCCCGCTCATCACCGGCGGCCGCGATTCCAGGTTGTGCGCGTCGGTCGCCAGGAAGTGCACCCAGTTCCGCTTCATCAACTTCTCCGCGGTCGCGAGCGCCGTGCGCCCGAACCTGCCGGTAAAGCTCGAAGCGGTGATCTGCACCAGCGCCCCCTCGCGAATCCACGCGGCCAGCCGCTCCGGGTGTCGCTGCAGCACGGGGTTGCGCTCCGGGTGCGTGATGATCGGCCGCTGCTTCGAGACAATCAGCTCATACAGGCTGTCGGTCGTGCTCTCCGGGATCGCCGTGTCAGCGAACTCGACCAGCACATACTTGCGGCCGTTGATCGAGTACCGGCCCGGATTGTCGAGCGCGTCCTGGATGTTGTCGTAGGACATGTGAAAGTCACAACCCAAACCCAGCGTCACACGGTTCCCCGTGCGGGCCCGCAGCTCCTCCAGCAGCCCCTCGTTCCGCTCGCGGCTGTAGGGGAAGCGGTCATTGGCGTGCGGCGTGCAAACAATGTGCGTGATACCGTCGCGCTCGGCCATTTCCACCATTTTGACGGAGGTTTCCATGTCTCGCGATCCGTCGTCAAGGCCGGGAAGCAGATGATGGTGAATGTCGATCACAAAGTCCTCCCTAGGTGCGCGCCGCTTCGCTGGTCTCCAGAGCGCTGACCAGCGACTTAAAGATGCCGAACCCGTCCACCGACCCGAGCAGCTTCTCGCTCGACCGGTCCGGATGCGGCATCATGCCCAAAACATTCCGGCCCGCACTCACAATCCCCGCAATGTTGCCCAACGAGCCATTCGGATTGCTCTCCGCCGTGACTCGGCCACCCGCGTCACAATACCGGAAAGCAACTCGCTTGTCGCGCTCCAGTAGTGTAAGTGTCTCGGCATCGCAAAAGTAGTTGCCTTCCATGTGTCCGACCGGAATCTTCAGCACCTGCCCGGATCTCAGCTCGCCCGTAAAGATGCTCCGGTCGGTTTCGATGCGGAGATGCACCTGCCGGCAAACGTACTTGAGCCCGGCATTGCGCAGCAGCGCCCCGGGCAGCAGTCCGCTTTCGCACAGGATCTGGAAGCCGTTGCAGATGCCCAGCACCGGCCCGCCCGCCTCGGCAAACCGCTTCACCGCGCCCATCACCGGCGAAAAACGCGCAATCGCCCCGGTCCGCAAATAGTCCCCGTAGGCAAACCCACCCGGAACCAGCACCGCATCCACGCCCTCAAGCGAAGGCGAGTCATGCCACAGCATCGCAACCGGCTGCCCGGCAATCGCCTGGAGAACGTGCGCGGTATCGTGGTCGCAGTTGGAACCGGGAAATTGCAGCACGCCGAACTTCATGGCCATAGCCTAGCAGTTCCGCGCCCGCCTTTGCTGCCCTCCAACCCCGCCCTGCCATCCTTCCGCCTCCGCCGGCACTCCAAGGCAGCAGTCCCAGCTTCTCCCCCTCCAGCGGAGGCACCAGTCCATGCCACAGCCCGCCTTTCCCCCATCCAACCGAGGCGCAAACGTTGCCCGCACCGCCGGCTCCGCGATCGTCAACTGGTGGCGCGCAGCCACGCTCGAGAGCCTGTGCGTCGGCCTCCTGTGGTGGATCGGCCTGGCCCTGGTACACGTCCCCCTGGCGCCCCTGTGGGCCATGATCGCGGCGCTGGCCGCCTTTGTCCCTCACCTGGGTGGAGTCCTCAGCGTCATCGGGCCGGTGCTCGCGGTCTGCTTCTCCGGGCACGATCTCTTCCGTCTGGCCCTCGTGCTCGGGCTCTACGCCGTCATCGTTGTGCTCGATCAGCTGCTCATCCAGCCGCTGCTGCTCAAAAAAACCACCCGCGTGCCCGTCTGGGCGTCCATCCTGTTCCCCATCGTGCTCGGCGTCGCGATCCCGTTCTGGGGCGTTCTGCTCGCACCGCCTCTGCTCGCTGTTTTCTATGCGTTTCGTCGGCCGCGAACCGCTGCGTAAACCGGTGCCCGCTCGCCGCGCATCTGTGCAGGGATGGAATACAGACAACTCGGCTATTCGGGACTCAAAGTGCCCGTGCTCTCCTTCGGCGTCGGCACCTTCGGCGGCGGCAATGACTTCTTCAAAAAATGGGGCGAAACGCAGGTCGAGGAAGCCAAGCGCCTCGTCGACGTCTGCCTCCATGCCGGCGCGAACCTGTTCGACACCGCCAACGTCTACTCGCACGGCTTGTCGGAGGAGATCCTCGGGAAGGCCGTCGCCGGACGCCGGCACGACGTGCTCATCTCCACCAAAGCCACCTTTCCCATGGGTCCGGGACCGAACGATGCCGGCTCCTCGCGCCACCACATCTGGGAGCAATGCCACGCCAGCCTCAAGCGGCTCGGCACCGATTACATCGACATCTACCACATGCACGGCTTCGACGCGGTCACGCCGGTCGAGGAGACGCTCGAGACCCTCGACACGCTCGTCAAGCACGGCCACGTGCGCTACATCGCCGCCTCCAATTTTTCCGGATGGCACCTCATGAAGTCGCTCGCGTCCAGCCAACAGCACAGCTGGAACCGCTACGTCGCGCACCAGGTCTACTACTCGATGATCGGCCGCGATTACGAGTGGGAGCTGATGCCGCTCGCACTCGACCAGAAGGTGGGCGCGCTCGTGTGGAGCCCGCTCGGCTGGGGGCGCCTGACGGGCAAAATCCGCCGCGGACAGCCCGCGCCTAAAGACACCCGCATCGGACAGGGCGGCGACGCCATGGGTCCGGCGGTCGAGGACGAGTACCTGTACCGGGTCGTCGACGCGCTCGACGAGGTCGCGAAGGAAACAGGGAAGACCGTCCCGCAGGTAGCTCTTAACTGGATTACGACCCGGCCCACGGTCGCGAGCGTGATCGTCGGCGCCCGCAACGAGGACCAGCTCCAGGCCAATCTCGCCTCGGTCGGCTGGATGCTGACGCCCGCGCAGATCGCGCGCCTCGACGCGGCCAGCGAACTGCCCAAAGCCTATCCCTACTGGCACCAGGACGGCTTCCGCGACCGCAATCCCTCGCCGGTTTAGGGCGCAGGGGTGAGCGTGGGGGGGGGTTGAAAGGGCGGTTACACCCTGACCCCTTTACCCC